>NZ_JBEOYB010000152.1:0-6065 GCF_040296845.1 Streptomyces sp. NPDC001985 | reverse complement strand
CGAGCCGGCCCGCGGCCATGGCGGGCGTTGTGTTGCCCGAGAGGCCGGGCGGGACGGGCCGGGCGCCCGGCCCGTCCGGCCGGGTGCGCGAGGCCGCGTCCGCGCCGGCCCACGTGGAGGAGACCGGGCCGGTCTTCCTCGACGAGGAGCCGCCGGACGAACCGGCCCGGCCGGAGCCGGCGGCGGCCTGGCAGGCGGACACCTCCCGGCAGGGCGGGTTCGGCGGCGAGCGCGACCACCGGGTCTCCTGGGGCGGCGGCGGGCCGGACCCCCGCGCTCAGGCCGCCGAGCCCCCGGCACCCTCCGCGGACCCGCGGCTGCCCGGGGCGCGGCAGCCCGCCGAGAAGCCGCCGGCCGACAGCACCATGACCATCCGCCCCCAGCGGGACCGCTCCCCGGAGCAGCCCGGCCCGGCGCGCGGCGCCGAAGGGCCCGGCGCCGGGCCCAGGACACCCGGTGTCCAGCCCCAGCCCCAGCCGCTGCCCCCGGTCCCGTACCGTCCGCAGCCCTCCGTACAGCCGCAGCCCCAGCCGCAGCCGCAGGCCCAGCCCCAGGCTCACCCGCAGCCCCAGGCTCAACCCCGGGCTCAGCCCCAGCCGCAGGCCCAGGCCCCCGGACACGTTCCCGCCCCCGCTCCCGGGCCCGGCGGCGGGTCCGCGTCCTGGGCGCAGCAGGTGCATCAGCTCGCCCAGCCCGGGGAGCCGGAGCAGCCACCGGTCGTCCCCTGGAAGCCGCCGACGGCCGACCCCTTTCTCCGGATGGCCCAGGCACAGGCCGCCGCCCGCCCCGCCGGGCTCGGCAAGCGGTTCGCCGCCCGGCTGATCGACAGTCTGGTCCTCGGCACACTCGTGGGCGCGGTCGCCGTGCCCATGACCGTCCGGGCCATCGACCACATCGACGCCAAGATCGAGGCGGCCCGGCAGACGGGACAGACCGTCACCGTCTGGCTCGTCGACGCCACCACCGCCGTCCATCTCGGCACCGTCCTCGCCGCCCTGCTGATCCTCGGCGCTCTGTACGAGGCGCTGCCGACCGCCAGGTGGGGCCGCACGCTCGGCAAGAGGGTGTGCGGGCTCAAGGTCGTCGACATCGAGTCGCACGAGCCCCCGGGGTTCGGCGCGGCCCTGCGCCGCTGGCTGGTCTACGGGGTGCTGGGGCTGCTCGCCGTCGGGGTGGTCAATGTGGTCTGGGGGCTCTTCGACCGGCCGTGGCGGCAGTGCTGGCACGACAAGGCGGCGCACACCTTCGTCACCGCGGCCTGACCGCTCCCGCCACCCGGCCGGAGCGCCGGTTCCCCCGAACGGAGCGCGAGCTTTTGCGGGGGTGCCGGGCTCGGGATGCACTGCCCTCATGAGCAATGATCAGCCACCGCCACCCGGCCCGGGCGGCCCCGAGGACGATCCCTTCTTCAAGAAGCCGCAGGGCCCCACCCCGCCCGGCGGCCAGGGACCCCCTCCGGGAGGCCCGGCGGGTCCGCCGGGTCCGGGCGGCCCCGGCGGGCAGGACGGCGGTCAGGGCTGGCAGGCGGGCCCGGCCGGCCCCAGCGGCCCGGGCGGACCGGGCGGCCCCGCGGGTCCGGCGGGACCCGGCGGGCAGGGCGGCCCGTACGGCAGCGGCGGCGGGATGCCCCCGTACGACCCCAACGCCTATGGCGGCGGTCCCTACGGCGGCGCCCCCGACCCGCTGGCCGGCATGCCCCCGCTCGCCGATTTCGGCCGGCGTCTCGCCGCCCGGATCATCGACGCGCTGATCGTCTTCATCCCGCTCTTCCTGATCTCGCTGCTCTTCGGCGGCTGGGGCAGCGGCAGCGACGGCGACAGCTGGGACGACATCGCCAACGATGTGAACACCGGCCGTCAGTGGGTGTGGTCGCTGATCTCCATGGTGGTGTACGTCGCCTACGACACCCTGATGGTGAAGAAGAACGGCCAGACCATCGGCAAGCGGCTGCTGAAACTCCGGGTGGCGATGCTCAACGACGGCAGCACCCCCGACACGCGCTCGGCGCTGCTGCGCGCCGCGGTGCTCTGGGTGCCGGCGCTGCTCTGCTGCTTCTGCGTCTGGTGGCTCGTCATCATCATCACGATCATCGCCGACAAGCCGTACCGCCAGGGGCTCCACGACAAGGCGGGCCGGACCGTCGTGGTCACCGTCCCGGAACCGGTGACGGACCAGCGCACGGGCAGGGTCTGAAACGGCGCCCGGGGAGTGGGTCTAGCGGCGCGCCGCGCGCTCCCCGGCGCCGGCGTGCGCCGGCGGCGCGTGCACCCGGGCCACCGGCGCGCGGGCCGGGGCGGTGGGCGCCGCCCCACGCGCCGTGCGCGCCGCCCGTGCCATCGGCAGAACCACCGCCACCAGCAGCCCGAGGGCCATCGAGACAAGGCCGATCGCGGCCACCCCGAGAGCCGCCGTGGTGCGGGTGAACAGCAAGAGGGCCAGTGCGGAGAGGACGACAGTGGCCGAACCGTAGGCGAGCTGTGCGGCAGTCGGACGCGGCATGGCGGTATCCGTCCTGGCAGATCGGGGATGTCGGGCGACGTCGGGGCGGGCCTCTTCAGCGCGGTCCGCGCGGCTCACGGCGGTGCGTGAGCGCACGGAACTCTCTTCGACTGTACGGCGCGGAGTGCTCCTGGGGAACCAGGGGTAAGCGTGACCTCACTCGTGGTGCCGGTGCATAGGGGGCGCACGGAGTCATACGCCCATCGAACTGGCGTATTTCATGCGCCCTTTGTCCGAACCTCTCCCCGTCTCCCTCGGCCGCCGGGGCCGTCCGGATACCGGAACATGGCTTCTGCATAGTGCAGTTGGAATGTCTGCGTCAAGGGTTGTCTTTTCTTCTCCGGCTGCGGTCGAATGCCGTCACTTGTGACGCGCGCGAACCTCGCCCGGACGACCCCACTGCGGTCCGCCGCGAGGCCGCAGGGGAGGACTCCGACACATGACCACGAAGAGACGGACGACCAGAGCGTCCGCCGTGATCGTCGCGCTCGCCGCGACCACCGCGGCGGTCTCGGCGTTCAGTACCGCCCGGGCCGGGGATCAGGCGTCCCCCGCCCCGGTGAGCAGCGCCGTCGACCGCCAGGACCCGGCGCCCGGGGGCAAGGACCACGTCGACCACGACCTCGACGGCCCCTTCAGCAAGCAGCAGGCGCAGCAGCGCGAGTCGGCGCTGGAGAAGGTCATATCCGGGGACGCGACCGTGCAGCGGCGCGGCGGGTCCAATGTGGTCAGGCTCGACAAGGGCAAGTACGTCGAGCTGGGCCGGGAGAAGACCGACAAGATCTTCACCATCCTGCTGGAGTTCGGCACCAAGGTCGACGACACCACGACGCACGACCCGGACGGGCCGGAGGGACCCCAGCCGCCGATCAAGAAGTACGGCGGTACGCCCGGCCCCGCCCACAACGAGATCGCCGAGCCGGACCGCGCGGTCAACAACTCCACGGACTGGCGCGCGGACTACAACCGCGAGCACTTCGAGGACCTCTACTTCGGCACCGGCAAGGACGCGGCCGGCCGGCAGAAGCAGTCCGTGAAGACCTACTTCGAGAAGGCGTCATCGGGGCGCTACTCGGTCGAGGGCGCGGTCTCCGACTGGGTGAAGGTCGAGTACAACGAGGCCCGTTACGGCTCCAACTACTGCGGCGAGAGCAACTGCGTCAACACCTGGGACGCGGTCCGCGACGGTGTCAACGCCTGGGTCAGGGACCAGAAGGCGCAGGGCCGCACGGACGCCCAGATCAAGGCCGACCTGGCCCAGTACGACCTCTGGGACCGCTACGACTTCGACAACGACGGCGACTTCAACGAGTCCGACGGCTATATCGACCACTTCCAGTTCGTCCACGCCGGTGAGGACGAGTCGGCGGGCGGCGGAGCCCAGGGCACGGACGCCATCTGGGCGCACCGCTGGTACGCGTACGGCACCGACGCGGGCCGCACCGGCCCGGGCGGGAACAAGGCCGGCGGCACCCAGATCGGTGACACCGGCATCTGGGTCGGCGACTACACCGTGCAGCCCGAGAACGGCGGCCTCGGTGTCTTCGCCCATGAGTACGGCCACGACCTGGGCCTTCCGGACCTGTACGACTACTCCGGCCTGGGCGGTGAGAACTCCACCGGCTTCTGGAGCCTGATGTCCTCGGGCTCCTGGCTCGGCACGGGCAGGAACGCCATCGGCGATCTGCCGGGCGACATGACCTCCTGGGACAAGCTCCAGCTGGGGTGGCTCAACTACACCAAGGCGAAGGCCGGGACGGCGTCGACCCACACGCTCGGTGTCTCCGCGTACAACACCAAGCGGCCCCAGGCGCTCGTCGTCGAACTCCCGAAGAAGCCCGGCACCACCCCGGTCGTGAAGCCCGCCGAGGGCTCCAGGCAGTGGTGGAGCGACATGGGCGACAATCTGCGGAACACCCTGACCAGGCCGGTCGACCTCACGGGCAGGTCCACGGCGTCGCTGGAGCTGTCCGGCTGGTGGCAGGCCGAGCGCGGGTACGACTATGTCTACACCGAGGTCTCCACGGACGGCGGGACCAACTGGACCGCCCTCGACGGCACCGCGAACGGCAAGCAGATCACCCGTGACTCGGCCGGCACCCCGGCGCTGACCGGCCGCTCCGGCGGGTACCAGCGGCTGGTCTACGGGCTGGACGCCTACGCGGGCAAGAAGGTGGATGTCCGGTTCCACTACCGGACGGACGGCGCCACGGCGGAGAAGGGCTTCGCGGCCGACGCGATCACCCTGCGCGCGGACGGCGCGCCGCTCTTCACCGACAACGCGGAGGGGGACGACGCGGGCTGGACCGCGAAGGGCTTCTCGCGCATCGGTGAGTCCTTCACCAAGGACTACGAGCAGTACTACATCGCCGAGAACCGGCAGTACGTCTCGTACGACAAGACCCTGGAAGTCGGCCCGTACAACTTCGGGTTCACCGCCCCGAGGAACAAGTGGGTCGAGCACTACGCCAACCAGAACGGGCTGCTGATCTGGCTCTGGGACACCTTCCAGCAGGACAACAACACCATGGTCCACCCGGGCCAGGGGCAGATCCTGCCGATCGACGCCAACCCCGAGCCGCTGAAGTGGGCGGACGGCACGGTGATGCGCAACCGCATCCAGTCCTTCGACGCGACCTTCAGCACCCGGCCGTACGACGGGTTCACCCTGCACAGGGCGGGCGTGCCGACGAAGATCAAGGCGAAGCCGGGGCGGGGGGTCTTCGACGACCGCAAGGGCGTCTACTGGACCGCCGAGAACCCGACGGGGAGTGTGCGTGTAACTGACACCAATACTCGGATCGCGATTGTGAAGGAGCCGCGGAGCGGCGAAACGATCACGGTGAGGGTTGGGCCCTCGACGAAGTAATTGGCATAACAGCAGGTCAAAGCATGATCGGCCGTCGCCCTCTAGCGGGCGGCGGCCGATCGTGTTTAGGTGCGAGGTGGTGGACCGTTATTGACACGTCATCTCACGGGGGAGTGGAGCAGTATGCCCGGCGGAGGTTTCAGCAAGCTGCCGAACGGCAGTGTGGTCGTCGCGCTCAGTCTGCCCAGCCCGCTGGGGGACGGGCGGCCGGCGCGGTTTCTGGTGCACGCGGCGAATCGGGCGCGGGCGCTGACGAGGCTGCGGAATCTGGGGTTGCGGGCGGTGTATCTGCGGGGGAACGCGGAGCCGCCGACGCCGGATGAGATCACGGCGGTGCTGCATCATCCGGATGGGTTGTTGTGGCGGGCGAATCCGCAGATCGGGGCGGAGCTGTGGCACCCGATCAGGGCCCTCCTCCGCGAGGCCTCCTTACCCGACTAGCCCGCCTCCCCTGGCCGCCCCGCGAATCCCAGCCTGTCCGGCGTTTGAGGACGGACCCTCGGCCACGGGTGCCCTGAGCGATTCCGGCCGGTCCGGCAAATCCAGCCTGTCCGGCGTTTGAGGACGGACCCTGTGCCACAGGTCCCCGCACGGTGCGGTGCGGGCCACGGTCGGGGGCCGGCCCCCGAACCCCCGCGCCTCAATCGCCGGCGGGGCTGGGGTGGTGCGCTCAATCGTCGGCGGGGCTGGGGTGGTG
>NZ_JBEOYB010000151.1:0-6147 GCF_040296845.1 Streptomyces sp. NPDC001985 | reverse complement strand
TTGCCCCGGGGGGCGTGCGCCCCCCACCCCGGGGGGGGGGCGGGGGGGGGGCGGGCGGGGGGGCCCCCCCGCCCCCCCCCCGGGGGCGGAGGGAACTCCGGCCGGGGCGCGGCGCACGGCGTTGGCGCGCCGGGTTCCCGGGATCCGGGCAGTCTCTTTCGGATCGTGCCGGGACGCGCCGGGGGGAACTCCCTAGCCGAGGATCGACAGCGCCTGGTTGAACGCGGCGGACGGGCGCATGGCCGCGGACGCCTTGGCGGCGTCCGGCCGGTAGTAGCCGCCGATGTCGACCGGGGAGCCCTGGACCGCGATCAGCTCGGCCACGATGGTCTCCTCCTGCTCGGCGAGCGTCTTGGCGAGCGGCGCGAACGCCTCCGCGAGCTGCGCGTCGCCGGTCTGCTTCGCCAGCTCCTGCGCCCAGTACAGCGCGAGGTAGAAGTGGCTGCCGCGGTTGTCGATGCCACCGAGGCGGCGGCTGGGCGACTTGTCCTCGTTGAGGAAGGTCGCCGTCGCGCGGTCGAGGGTGTCCGCGAGGACCTGGGCGCGGGCGTTGCCGGTGGTCTGCGCGAGGTGCTCGAAGCTGACCGCGAGGGCGAGGAACTCGCCCAGGCTGTCCCAGCGCAGGTAGTTCTCCTTGACGAGCTGCTGGACGTGCTTGGGCGCGGAGCCGCCGGCACCGGTCTCGAAGAGTCCGCCACCGTTCATCAGCGGCACGACGGAGAGCATCTTGGCGCTGGTGCCCAGCTCCAGGATCGGGAACAGGTCCGTGAGGTAGTCACGGAGCACATTGCCGGTGACGGAGATGGTGTCCTCGCCGCGGCGAATCCGCTCCAGGGAGAAGGTGATCGCGTCGACCGGGTTCCTGATCTCGATCTGGAGGCCCTCGGTGTCGTGCTCGGGCAGGTTGGCCCGGACCTTGCCGATGAGGCTCGCGTCGTGCGCGCGGGTCTCGTCCAGCCAGAAGACCGCCGGGACACCGGTCGCGCGGGCGCGGGTGACCGCGAGCTTGACCCAGTCCTTGATCGGGGCGTCCTTGGTCTGGCACATGCGCCAGATGTCGCCGGCGCTCACGGCGTGCTCCAGCACGGCCTCGCCCGCGCCGTCGAGGACCCGCACGGTGCCCGTGGCGGGGATCTCGAAGGTCTTGTCGTGGCTGCCGTACTCCTCGGCCTTCTGGGCCATCAGACCGACGTTGGGCACCGAGCCCATCGTGGCGGGGTCGTACGCGCCGTTCGCCCGGCAGTCGTCGATGACGGCCTGGTAGATCCCGGCGTAGCTGCTGTCGGGGATGACGGCGAGGGTGTCGGCCTCCTGGCCGTCCGGGCCCCACATGTGGCCGGAGGTGCGGATCATGGCCGGCATGGAGGCGTCGACGATGACATCGCTGGGGACGTGGAGGTTGGTGATGCCCTTGTCCGAGTCGACCATCGCGAGCGCGGGGCCGTCGGCCAGCTCGGCCTCGAAGGACGCCTTGATCGCGGCGCCGTCGGCGAGCGAGTCGAGGCCCTTGAGGATGCCGCCGAGCCCGTCGTTGGGGCTCAGTCCGGCCGCGGCGAGCGCCTCGCCGTGCTCGGCGAAGGTCTTCGGGAAGAAGACGCGCACCACATGGCCGAAGATGATCGGGTCGGAGACCTTCATCATGGTGGCCTTGAGGTGGACGGAGAAGAGCACGCCCTCGGCCTTGGCGCGGGCGACCTGCGCGGCCAGGAACTCGCGCAGCACCGCGACCCGCATGACGGAGGCGTCGACGACCTCGCCCGCGAGGACCGGTACCGACTCGCGCAGCACGGTGGTGCTGCCGTCGTCCCCGGCCAGCTCGATCCGGAGGGTGCCGGCCTCGGCGACGACCGCGGACTTCTCGGTGGAGCGGAAGTCGTCGGCGGTCATGTGCGCGACGTTCGTCCTGGACTCGGGGGTCCAGGCGCCCATGCGGTGCGGGTGGTTCCGGGCGTAGTTCTTGACCGAGGCGGGGGCGCGGCGGTCGGAGTTGCCCTCGCGCAGCACCGGGTTGACGGCGCTGCCCTTGACCTTGTCGTAGCGGGCGCGGACGTCGCGGTCCTCGTCGGTCTTCGGGTCGTCCGGGTAGTCCGGGAGCGCGTAGCCCTGCTCCTGGAGCTCGGCGATGGCCGCCTTGAGCTGCGGGATGGACGCCGAGATGTTCGGCAGCTTGATGATGTTGGCGCCGGGGGTCTTGGCCAGCTCGCCCAGCTCGGCGAGCGCGTCGTCGATGCGCCGGCTCTCCTCGAGACGCTCGGGGAAGCTCGCGATGATCCGCCCCGAGAGGGAGATGTCACGGCTCTCGACCCTGATCCCGGCGGTCGAGGCGTAGGCCTCGACCACGGGCAGGAACGAGTGCGTGGCCAGGGCTGGGGCCTCGTCGGTGTGCGTATAGATGATGGTCGAGTCAGTCACCGGGTGCTCCGCTCCACGTCTGCAACATTGCTCGACATCAAGATATCCCGTGTGCGGGTCCCTCTCGAAAGGGCCCTCCCTCCCGGGCGGTGGAGCCGGGCCGTGCGACGGGTCCGGCGGCGCGGCGGGAGCCCCCGGGCAGGACGAGGGGCCGGGGGCTCAGGACTCGACGACGACGTCCACGGGGGTCCGGTCGGCCAGAAAGCGGACGGCGGGCCAGTGGCCCTCCGGGAAGGCGTCCTCGCCGAGGTCCTCGTAGTGCAGCTCGAAGCCGCCCGAGCGGAGGAGGACCAGGCTGGTGGGGACGGTCCCGGCGAGGAAGCGGGCCCGCTCCCCGGCGGACTCCGTGCCGTCGGCGCCCCACTCCCACAGAAAGGCGGTCCCCGCGCGCCGGACGCCGTCGAAGGAGTCCAGCAGCGAGCGGAGGTGGGGCATCAGGGCGGCGGCCTTCTCCGGTCCCGCGCTGTCGAAGCCCACCGACAGCTCCTGGCCGGCCGCGGTGACCGTGGCCTCCCCGCCGCCGTCGAGACCGGGCGCGCGGCGGCCGCCGACCGGCAGGAGGTGGGTGGCGAGGAACGCCTCCTCGCGGTGGCTCTCGTACGCGGGGTCGTGCTCCGGGCCGATCAGCCTGACATGCCGGGCGAACTGGTCCGGGGTGCCGCGCACGGTACGGCCGCCGGGGCCGGTCAGGACGTACTCCCCGCCCTCCTCGGCGAGGGCGCGCACCGGGAAGGAGCGGGGCAGCGGCACGGTGCGGACCATCCCCCCGCCGTTCGGACCGGCGAGGGCGAGGGTGGCGCGCTGGGTTTCGCCGGCGGTGTTCTCCACCAGGAGGACGCTCGACAGCGCGGGGACGGCACACAGCAGACCGGTGGGTCCGGCGAGGGCGCGGAGCCGGCCGTCGTCCCCGTTCAGCGCGGCGGTGAAGAGTTCGAGAGCGTGCATGGGCGCGGCCTTCCCCGGTCGGATCGGCGCCGGCGGTCGGAAGTCGCCGGCGCGCGCTGTCACATTCTCCCGCCGGGAAACGTCAGAGAAGTGGAAGCGATCATCGAACGGCTCTAACAGGAGAACGCTGTGACAGCACGCATGAAGAACCCGGCACTGGTCTTCCCCACCGTCTACCCGGCGATCCTGGAGGCGATCAGGGCGGCGAAGGAGGAGGGCGGGGTCGAGCCGCTCACCCTGCACCTGGTCCACCAGCGGGCCAGCCAGATCAACGGATGCAGCTACTGCCTGGTCGGGGCGTATCCGCTGGCGAAGAAGGACGGCGAGACCGATGAGCGGCTGAACGCGGTGGCCGCCTGGCGCGACACCCCCTTCTTCACCGAAGCGGAGCGGGCCGCGCTGCGGCTGGCGGAGTCCATGACCCGGCTGAGCGACCAGTCGGACGCGGTGCCGGACGATGTCTGGGACGAGGTGGCCGACCACTACGACGAGAAGCAGATCGCGTCGCTCGTCCTGATGATCAGCCTGACCAACTTCTTCAACCGGATCAATGTGACGACCCGGCAGCCGGCGGGCGGGAGCTGGTAGGTCTTTCGTGTGGATCGGGCTGGATCAGTGAGCGGGGTCGGGTCCACACGGAAGGCCCCGGGTCCGGGGGTCATCGGCGGGGCCGGAGGGCGGCGCAGAGGGCCGCGAGCAGCTGGACGCCCGCGGCGGTGAGCAGCGCGCCGGCCGGCGACCGCTGTGCCAGCGGCCCCGCGATGGCCGCGCCGGCGGCGAAGCCGGTGAGCTTGAGGCTCGCGCCGGTGGTGAAGATCTGGGCGCGCAGGTGATCGGGCGCCTCCCGGTGCCGGATCGCGAACACCGCGGTGAGCTGCGGTCCCTCGCCCAGACCCGCGAGGACGACCGCCGCGAGCAGCGGGAGCGGGGCGCCCGTCGCGGCGAGTGCCATCGCGGCGGCGAGCAGCAGGGGGCAGAGCGCGACGGCGGTGTCCGGGGGCAGCAGGGCGGGCCGGCGGGCGAGCAGCGCGTTGGCGGCCAGGGCCACCGCGGCCACCCCGGAGAGCAGCAGCACTCCGGGCCCGGCGCCGCCGAGCACCCGCTCCCCGAGCAGCGGGGTGCAGGCGACGAAGATGCCCTCGGCGGCGCAGGACACGGTGGAGGCCGCCGTGGCACGGGCGAGGGGGCGGCTCCGCACGATGGCCCGGAACCCGGCCGCCACCTCGCGCGGGAGCCCCGGCGGGCGGGGGTCCCGCGCCGGGTGGCCCGGGACCGGTGCGGCCCCGCGCGGGAGGCGGAGGGCGGAGGGGAGCGCCAGACAGATCAGGGCGACGGCCGCCGCCACCCCCGCACGCGCTCCCGCGAGCTGGGCGAGGACTCCGGCGAGGGCCGGGCCCGCCAGGCTCGCGGCGTTGAAGGTGAGGGCGTCGAGGGCGTTGGCGCGGGGGAGGGCGGCCGGGGGGACCACGTCCGGGAGCCGGGCGGTCCAGCCGCCGGCCGGGGCGGGGGCGAGGAGGCCCGCGGCGACGGCGACGAGGACGGCCGCTTCCAGCGGGGCGCGGCCGAGGCAGAGCAGGACGGCGCCCAGCGCCAGCGCGTACCCGGCGAGGGCCGAGGCGAGCAGCCGGCCCGGGGCCGGGGATCTGTCGAGCAGTACGCCGATGAGCGGGCCGCCCACCGCGGCGGCGGCCGTCATCCCGGCGAGCAGCGCCGAGGCCGGTGCGGCCGATCCCGTGAGGGCGGCTCCCGCCAGGAGAAGGGCCGGGCCCGCCATCTCGTCGCCGGTGCGGGCGGCGGTGGCTCCCGCTGTGTAGCTCCACAGGCCGTAACGCTTTCCCATCTCCAGGACGTTACTCAGGTAACTCAAATATGCGCCAGATGCGTTACATTCGCCTCATGGCAGCTCCTTCGGATCCTCCGGCCCCGGACAGCGCGTGGTCCGCCCGGCACTCGGTCTCCGCCGTGGCCCGGCGCACCGCGGCCCTGATCAATGTGCTGACCGCCGAGACCGGTCCGCCGTCCCCCGCCGCGCTGGCGCGGGTGCTGCGCGAGCACGGGGAGGCGGGGGCTCCCGAGCCGGCCGAACGGGATGTCGCGGAGATGCGGGAGGCCGCCGTGCGGCTCCGCGAGGTCTTCGCGGCCGACGGGGTGGATGAGGCCGCCGCCCGCCTCAACGACCTGCTGCCCCGGAGCGCCGGGCGCCTCCGCCTGACCTCGCACCGGGGCGCGTCCCCCTGGCACCCCCATCTGGACGGCGACGACGACGCGCCCTGGGGGGAGTGGATGCTCGCTTCCTCGTGTCTGGCGCTGATGGTGCTGGTGTGGGATCGGCAGCGGGGGCCCGGTGGGGTGTGTGCGGCGGCGGCCTGCGGGAATGTGTTTCTGGTTCAGGGGGGTGGGCCGGGGCGCCGCTACTGCTCGCGCCGCTGCGCGACCCGCGAACGCGTCGCGGCCCACCGCCGCGCCCACCGCTCCCCCTGACCCGGCCCGCCTCTCCCCCGGATTGCCCCGCACCACCCGCCCCCTCCGCAGCGTGAGCGGCACCCTCTCACCCCTCTCCGCCACCTGAGCCGCACCACCTGCCCCTCCGCCACCTGAGCCGCACCACCCGACCCGTGGCTGAGCCGCACCACCCGGCCCCTCCGGCGTTTCAGCCGCACACCCCCGGCCCCTCCAGCGGGCTGAGGCACGAAATCCAGCCCCTCCGGCGTTTGAGGAGCGGGGGTTCGGGGGCCGGCCCCCGACCCGGGCCCGCACAGATCGGAAGAGCGTCGGGGAGGGGAAGAGTGT
>NZ_JBEOYB010000150.1:0-6429 GCF_040296845.1 Streptomyces sp. NPDC001985 | reverse complement strand
ATGCTCTCCGGCTCCGCGTCCGGCCGCCCGCCAGGGGGCGAGCCGGTGCCGCTCGCCCCAGGCCACGGGTGGCGCGCCGGCCGCGGCCACCTCCTCCGCGGCGCGCCGTCCGGGCCGGCGGTGCCGGACGGGAACCCCGCGAGGGAGGGCGGGCACGACGACCGGCGGCGCGGCCGGGGCTCGGCGGGACGCCCTCCCGGCGGGGGAGCGAGCGCACCGCCCGCTGGTGCCCACCCGGCGGCACGTGCCACCCTGTCCGATCCCGCTTCCTTCACCGGCCGCCTCACCGCCCCGCGATCGCGGCCGCCCGTTCCCGCTGAGGAGTCCGCCCATGTCCGACGAGGTCTTTCTGATCGACGGCGCCCGCACGCCCCAGGGCCGCTACGGCGGCGCGCTGGCGTCGGTGCGCCCCGACGACCTGGCGGCCCTGGTGGTCGGCGAGGCCGTGCGGCGGGCCGGCATCCCGGGCGAGGCCGTGGACGAGGTGATCCTCGGAGCCGCCAACCAGGCCGGCGAGGACAACCGGAACGTGGCCCGTATGGCGGTCCTGCTCGCCGGACTCCCCCACACCGTGCCCGGATACACCGTCAACCGGCTCTGCGCCTCCGGCCTGACCGCCGTGGCCTCCGCCGCCCAGGCCATCCGCGCCGGTGAGGCCGACCTCGTCGTGGCGGGCGGAGTGGAGTCGATGACCCGCGCGCCCTGGGTCATGGCCAAACCCGGCACTCCCTGGGCCAAGCCGGGTGAGATCCACGACACCTCGCTCGGCTGGCGCTTCACCAGCCCCCGCTTCACCGCCGCCGACCGCGCGGTGCCCGCCGGAGCCGGCCCGGAGACGGCCCGGGTCACCCTGTCGATGGGCGAGACCGCCGAGGAGGTCGCCGCACTCGACGGCATCACCCGCGCCGACTCCGACGCCTTCGCCCTCCGCAGCCACCAGCGGGCCGTCGCGGCGCGGGAAGCCGGGCACTTCGACCGCGAGATCGTCGCGGTCCCCCTCAAGGACGGGGCCGTCACCCGCGACGAGGGTCCCCGCCCCACCACCACCCCCGAGAAACTGGGGAGTCTGCGGACCATCTTCCGTCCCGGCGGCATCGTCACCGCCGGCTCCTCCTCACCTCTCTCCGACGGCGCCTCCGCGCTGATCGTCGCCGGTGGCGCGGCCGTACGCCGCCACGGACTCACCCCCAGGGCCCGGATCATCACCTCCGCGTCCGCCGGCGTCCCGCCGCAGCTCATGGGGCTCGGCCCGGTTCCCGCCACCGAGAAGGCGCTCGCCCGGGCCGGCCGGTCACTCCGCGATCTGGACGCGGTCGAACTGAACGAAGCCTTCGCCGCCCAGGCACTGGCCGTGATCCGGCGGCTGGACCTCGACGAGGAGAAGGTCAACGCCGACGGTGGCGCCATCGCCCTCGGACACCCCCTCGGCTCCTCCGGCGCCCGCATCCTGCTCACCCTCCTCGGCCGCCTCGAACGCGAGGACGCCCGCCTCGGCCTCGCCACACTCTGCGTCGGCGTCGGCCAGGGCGTCGCCCTGCTCGTGGAGCGGGTCTGAGCGACCCGGCGCACCGGGCCTCCGCGTGGGGCCTCCGGGGCCACCGGGACCGCCAAGGGCTCCGGGGCCACCGGGGGGCTCCGGGGAGCGGTCGCCGCCCCGACCGGGCGGCGGCGCGGAAGACGGCCGGCGCCCGCGGGGTCCTTGCGCCGCACGCGATCCGCGACCCGCCGGAACGGACGCCGAAGCCGCGGCCGGTCACCGGGCACGGCGGTGTCGTCGCCGGGGGTGCCAAGACCGGGGAGCCGCTGGAGCCCGGCCGGGCCGCCCTGGGGCCGGGGCCGGCGCACCGGGCGGTGCCGGGCGGCACCGCCGGGAGGGCCCGCCCACCGGGAGGACCCGTCCGCCGGGAGGGGCATCCGCCGGGTGGTCCCGGCTCCCGCCACCGGGCCGGCCGGGAGGCGGTGCGGGCGTCCCTCGCCCGTGGACGGCCGCTGGTCCAGGGTGACCGGGGCCTGAAGCATTTCCGCACGTCAGCTCATTACGCATACATGACATGTGAGAGAGATCACTCCGCGGGGAACGCATGCTGCGTCACGGTGGAGGGGAACCCCTGAAGGCCATCATCAACCGGATACGCCGCCGGGCCCCGCGCACGCGCCCGCCGACGCGTCTCCGCCCGCTCCGAAGGGATTCCTCTCATGTCCAAGGTGTTCCGCAAGCTTCTCTTACCCGCGCTGCTCTCGCTGGCGGCCTTCGCTCTCCCCTCGTCCGCCACGGCCGCCACGGCCGACGCCGCACCGTCCGGCACGGTCGCCCCGCTCGTGGGCAACCAGTGTCTGGCCACGGCCTACCCCTCCTTCTACGCGGCCAGCGTGAAAGGGTGCAACGGGTCCTCGTCCGAACAGCGCTGGACCGTCGACGGTGAGCTGATCCGGCTGGCCGCCCACCCCGGCATGTGCCTGTCCACGAACTACCCGTCCTTCTACGCGGCCAGCGTCTCCGGGTGCAACGCCTCCTCGTCGAAGCAGCGCTGGACCTTCGACGGCGAGCTGATCCGGCTGGCCGCCCACCCCGGCATGTGCCTGTACACGAACTATCCCTCGTTCCTGGCGGCCAGTGTGTCCGGGTGCAACGCCTCCTCCTCACAGCAGCGCTGGACCAGAACGGGCGAGCTGATCAGCCTCACCGCGTACTGATCCCGCCCCGCCCCATCCTCCGGGCCGGTGGCACCGCTCGCCGGCGACGGGCGTCCGGGCGGCAACCGATGAACACTCCGGGCGGGTTCGTGCCCGAGCACCGGCGAACCCCGGTCCCGTGAAGCGCCCCGCGCGGACGGGAGCGTCCGCCGAAGCCCTCACCGCAGGGCGGCGGCAGCCGTCCATGTCCCTCCGCCGTCCTCCGGAGTCCCGTGTTCCGGAGGGCGGCGGCAGGTGGAACGCGCGTGGTGCCCGCGCCCGTCGCGGAGCGCGGGAAGCGCGCGGAGCCAGGGCCTCCGCCTTCCGCGTCGTTCGCGACACGGGCCGCCCCGATTTCGTGAACCCCGATTGTCAGTGGTGGGTGAGACGGTGAGGACCATCGACTCGTCACGAGGGGGAGCTGCCCGTGTCCGGAAGCCAGAACTACATCAACCACGTCGCTCTTGTGCTGGATGCCAGTTCGTCGATGTCGCACCTGAGCCGCAAGGTCGTCGACGTCGCCGACCAGCAGATCGCCTATCTCGCGCGCCGGTCGGGGGAACTGGACCAGGAGACCCGTGTCACGGTGTACGTCTTCGCCGACGAGGTGGAGTGCGTCATCTATGACAAGGACGTGCTGCGGATGCCGTCCCTGAAGCAGCTGTACCGAACCGGTGGCATGACAGCCCTGCTGGCGGCGGCGCTGAAGTCGCAGCGGGAGCTGGCGCTGACGGCTCAGCTGTACGGCGACCACAGCTTCCTGACGTTCGTCCTCACCGACGGGCAGGAGAACGCGAGTCACCGCTGCCCCGACGCCCCCAGCAGGGACCCTCAGGAGCTGGTCCGGGCGGTGACGGGGATGATCGAGGCGCAGAACGACAACTGGACGCTGGCCGTCCTGGTGCCGGACCACGTGGGCAAGCGCGAGGCGATGCGGTGCGGTTTCCCGAAGGACAACATAGCCGTCTGGGACGCGACGACCACACAGGGGCTGGAGGAGGCCGGGCAGGTCATCCGGGAGGCCACCGAGAAGTTCATGGTGGGCCGCACCAAGGGCATCCGGGGATCGCGGGCGGTGTTCTCCACGGGTGCGGAGGCGGTCAACAGGGACACCATCCAGGCGGCCGGCCTCACCCCGGTCGACCCCTCGGCGTTCGCGCTGATCCCGGTGGACCGTGACACGGCGATCCGGAACTGGGTCGTCGAATCCGGTCACACCTACCGCACCGGTGGCGCTTTCTACCAGCTGAGCAAGACGGAGAAGATCCAGGCGCGGAAGCGGATCGCGGTGCTGGAGAAGAAGACGGACCGGGTGTACACGGGGCCCGAGGCCCGGGCCCTGCTCGGCCTGCCGGATGTGGAGGTCCGCATCAAGCCGGACCACAACGACGACTTCACCATCTTCGTGCAGAGCACCAGCGTGAACCGCAAACTCGTGCCGAACACACGGCTGCTGCTGATGCACTGACCCCGGGCCATCACCTCCGCTCACGGGCGGGAGTCACCAGGAAGCGGCCTCCTCCTGCAGGAGCGCCACCTCGGGATGGGAGCTGTGGGGGCGCAGTGCCCGGCGCATGGTGGTGAGAAAGGCGGTGGCGCGGGAGGAGCGCAGTCCCGGGTAGTCGGCCAGGAAGCGTTTCCAGGTGCTGACGGACTCTTCGAGGTTTCCCCGGAGGAGCTGCGACTCGGCCAGGTGGGCCGTGGTCAGCGCCCGGGCTCGGCGCGCCTGGGGGGCGCGGGCGCGGAGGGAGGCGTGGAAGGCGCGGCCGGCTGCCCGGTGGTCCCTCAGGGCAGCCAGGGTCCGGGCCCGCTGGAAGTGCAGGGCCGCGATCGGGTAGGTGTCGAACGGGTCGGAGGGGTCCTGGTCCGCCTGGCCGTGGAGGACCTCGGCCCTGCGCAGGGCGAGGAGGGCGCGGGGGCGGTCCTGGACTCGCGCGTGGGCGAGGGCCAGTTGGGCCTGGGTGAAGGCTTGGGTCAGCGGCGACGCGTGGCGGGCGGCGGTGGCGACCGCCTGTTCGGTCAGGGCGAGCGCGGGCCGGTGGTGTCCGAGTTCCAGCGCGTGGGCGGCGAGTGCCCGGACGGCGATGGTGTAGGTGTGGGGGTCTTCGGCCTCGGCGGCCAGGTGGGCGGCTGTGCGGTGGTGGCGCTGGGCGAGGGCGTCGGCGTCGTCGTCGGCACACATGTTGCCCAGGAGGATGGTGAGCTGGGCGGTGTGCGTGAGGAGTTGACGGTGTACGTGATCGCCGGCGCCGGCGAGGAGCCAGGGGGTGACGTCGTCGGCGAGGTAGGCCGCGAGAGCGGTGCGGGCGTGCCCGCCGCCGAATGCCCCGGTGGAGGTGGCGAAGTAGGCGGTCATGCTCTTCAGTGCTTCCACTTCCGCCCGGCCCACCCGCCGTCCGGCCATGGCGGCGGTCCGGTGGGCGGTCGTCCCTGAGAGCAGTTCCTCCCACTCCGGGACGGTGAGTGCGGTGAGGCTGAAGCCTTCCGCGCCGGGGCTTCTGTCTCCGTTGGGGACCAGTTGGGTGCGGGTGGGCTTGGTCAGACGGTGCACGGGGCCTGCCTTCCAGGATCAGTCCGGTCTGCGGGCGGGAGGGCGGCATGTGCGGGCCGGGGCACGTTCCACCGCGCCCCCTCAAGCACGCGCGAGCACTACTCCTGGTTACCGATGGGTCACATCCAGTTCCCGGCCCCGGCTAAGATGCCCCGGATGCGGTGTCCTTCACAAGGGCGCACAAGCGGCGTGTGCAGCGCGCATCCGCGCGCCAGCGGCTCGGCACCGGGCGGACCCGGGCCGGTGCTCCGACAGGGCGCCGGCACGCGTCGGTCGCCGCATGCCGGCGTACCACCCGAGAGGTGCCGATCGCAGGCCGGTCTCCGGCGGGGGCGAGGAGCGGAGGGCCGGGATTCGCGGGCGGCCGTCAGCCCGTCGCCCCGGCCGCCCCGGCGGTTCGTTCCTCGCCCGCCTCCTGGAGCCCGGCGGCCGGTACGTCCTCGGCTCTGGGGCGGGCACGAAAGTCCCTCAGAGGTCGTTTTACCCCTTTTTACCCCATTGTTTAAATTCGTTCCGGTGATGTCAGGTCGTGCAGGAGATGGTGGTCTCTCCGGTGAGGCGGGGGGCATGAGGTCGGTCATGGCGAGGCGGATCATGGCTTCGGAGCGGGCCGGGAGGGTCTCGCAGTCGCGGGCGAGGCGGCGGTTCAGCGTGAGCCGGCCGTAGGTCCGGTCTACGGCCCGGCGTTTGGGTATCGGGGTGAATCCCCTGGTCCCTGCCTTGCGGGCGGTGATTTCCATGTCGATGCCGAGGGTGGCGGCGTGCTCGACGAAGTGCCTGCGGTAGCCGCCGTCCACCCAGGTCGTACGTATCAAGGCCGAGCAGGTCACCCCGTACCCGACCAGCAGCCTGCTCGGCATTCCACCTCTGATGCGGCGCACTCTGACCTGGGACCGCGGGCGGGGGATGGCGGAGCGCCGTGCCATCACGGCCGCGACCGGCATGCCGGTCTACCTCTGCCAACAACTCGAGGACACCGCCTTCTGACATGATCCGGAGTCATGAACGCCCCCCCGGAGCCCCGGGGCCACTCCGAACTCCTCGTCGCCGAACCGCTCGTCCGCACCGAGATCAAGATCGGATACGCCCGGGTCTCGACCAGCGGGCAGTAGCTCGAACGGCAGCTCGACGCACTCACGGCCGCCGGATGCCGGAAGATCTTCGCGGACAAGAAGTCCGGCAAGAACGCGCTCCGCCCCGAGCTG
>NZ_JBEOYB010000149.1:0-6444 GCF_040296845.1 Streptomyces sp. NPDC001985 | reverse complement strand
AAAGCTCCTGTTTGTGTACTACTTTTTATCCTATCGTTCCGCCCCCGGCACTCCCTCGGGGGGCGGCCGCGGCCACACCTTGTGTGGCACGGCCCGCGGCTTTTCTGTGAGGTCCATGGCTCTCCGTGCGAGCCGCGGCTCTTCCGTGAGGCCGGTCAGAGCCCTGGGGGCGTGGGGTCAGCGGGTCAGCGGGGGCTTCGGGCCCTCGTCCCCGTGGGGCGCCGAGGAGCCCTGGGGGCCGCCGTCCGGGCGGATGACCTCACCCTGGACCACCTTTCCGTCGGGGCGGCGCATACGGGCCTGCTGGAAGGCGTCCCCGAGCGTGCCCGGGCCCATCCCGGCCATCCGGCTCACCCGGCGCTCCAGCGAGCGTTCCGTGTACCGGCTGAGGGCGGAGCGCACGGGCGGGAACAGCAGCAGCAGGCCGGCCGCGTCGGAGATCAGCCCGGGCAGCATGATGAGCAGCCCGCTCAGCATCAGAAAGCCGTTGCCACCGCTGCCGCCGGGCGCGCCGGTCTTCCCGGTGGCCGTCGCGGACGGGCCGCCCTGCTGCTGCTGAAGCGTCTCCGTCAGCGTGCGGAAGGCCCTGCGCCCGGCCCGCTTGATGACCGCTCCGCCGACCACGGCGCCGCCGATGAGCAGCGCGAGAACGGTCAGTCCCCCGGCCGCCCCGGCGACCAGGGTCAGCAGCCAGATCTCCAGGACCAGCCAGGCGGCGACGGAGAGCGGGACAAGGGTGCGGGCGCGTGAGCGCTGGGGGCCGGGGGTCGGAGGGGGCGTGGCGCCGGTCGTCATGCTCCCAGTGTGCCTGGCGGCCCGCCGGAGCGGTGTAAGGGGGTGATCAGGAAGATCGTCGCCGGTCGGCGGGGACACCGCGGGTCCGCCGGTCCTCCTCCGCGAGCCGCGCCAGAGCGGCGGCGGAGGGCGATCCTGGCTCGGCCGAGTAGACGACCACGATCTCGCGCGGATCGTCGGTGAGCCGCATGGTCTCGAAGGCCAGCTCCAGGACGCCCGCCGTGGGGTGCCGGATGCCGGTGGTGCCGTGGGTGATGCCGGGAACGGCGTGCCGGGACCACAGCTCGCGGAAGGTGGTGCTCGCCGCGCTCAGCTCGGCGATGTGCGCGGCCAGCTCCGTGTCCTGGGGGTGCTCGGCGACCTCGGAGCGGAGGAACGCGGTGGTCTCGTGGGCCTTGGTCGCCCAGTCGACGTACAGCTCCCGGGCGCGCGGGTCGGTGAAGACGATCCAGCCGACGAGCCGGCGCTCGGGCGGTATCCCGGCGAAGTCGACGAAGACCTCGGCCGCCAGCCGGTTCCACTCCCGGACGACACCGCGCGCGCCGACCAGATAGGCGGGGGCGGCCAGTGCCTGGAGGGCCTGGCGGACCCCGGACCGTACCGGTGTCCCGCCCTGGCCGGCGGGGGCCACGGGGTCGGGGCGGGCGAGGCGGTAGAGATGGCGGTGCTCGGCCGGGCTCAGCCGCAGGGCCCGGGCCACCGCGTCCAGAACCGTGTCGGAGACCTGGGAGGCCCGGCCGCGCTCCAGCCGGATGTAGTGGTCCACGCTGACGTCCGCGAGGGCGGCGACCTCCTCCCTGCGCAGGCCGTCGACCCGCCGGGACCCCGAGGTGGGCAACCCCACGTCGCCCGGGCAGAGCCGGGCTCGCCGGGAGAGCAGGAAATCCCGGAGTTCAGGATTGTGGAGGGGCATGGTCCGGATTATCCGCCCGGGGAAACGCCGGGTGCAGCCTCCGTCGGAGGGCGGAGGGAACCTTGTCCGATAAGCGCCGCCCGCCGCCGCGCCCGCGTCGCCCGGCGCGGGCCTCGGCACGGGCCGCCCCGGGGCCGCACCGCTTCCGGCGCGACCCCAGGGGTCCCTGTTCCCCCGTACGTCCCCCGTACCCGGTCCCGTACGTCCGTTCGGGTCCGGGCCGCCCCGTCCGCGGCTGACCGGAACGGATGGCCGGTACCGGTCCACCCAGTCCGCTCGGTGGGTCTGCGACCAGCTTCGGGGAACAGCTGTCCGACTGCCAGGGCATGGGCTGCCCTGGACAGGGGGTGTCCAGCGTGTTAGGGGCCGACCGGCGGACCGGTCAGGGGGTGGGACGGCCGCGGAGCCGGTTGGTGCGGTCCGTGAGACCCCAGCCGGCCACCCGCCACAGCGCCTCGACGGCGATCTCGCGGTTCATCTTGGAGTCGCCGTGTTCGCGCTCGACGAACGTGATGGGGACCTCCACCACGTGATAGCCCGACGCGACCGCCCGCCGGGCCAGATCGACCTGGAAGCAGTAGCCCTGGGAGGTGACCCGGCCGAGGCCCAGGCCGCGGAGGGTCTCGGCGCGGAAGGCGCGGAAGCCCCCGGTGACATCGCGGATGGACAGACCCAGGAGGAGCCGCGAGTAGGTGCTGCCGCCGCGCGAGAGGAACTCGCGGTACTTGGGCCAGTTGACCACCCGGCCGCCGGGGACCCAGCGGGAGCCGAGGACCAGGTCGGCGCCCTTGAGGGCGGTCAGCAGCCGGGGCAGCTCCTCGGGCTGGTGGGAGCCGTCCGCGTCCATCTCCACCAGGACGCCGTAGCCGTGCTCCAGGCCCCAGTCGAAGCCCGCGAGGTAGGCGGCGCCGAGCCCTTCCTTGCCCTTGCGGTGCAGCACCCGCACCTGCTCGTCGTCGGCGGCGAGGTCGTCGGCGATCTTGCCGGTGCCGTCGGGGCTGTTGTCGTCGGCGACGAGGATGTCCGCGTCGGGCACGGCGGCCCGCACCCGGGAGACGATCGACCTGATGTTCTCCGCCTCGTTGTAGGTCGGGATGATCACCAAGGATCTGCCGAGCGGCCCGTACCTCTTCGCCTGGGCTTCGCTGTCCCTAGCGCCGTCGTTCACTGCTGGCCCCTTTTATGTCCGTGCACAGAGCCCCACCTTAGCGATCGCCGGGCGGGTCCCCGCGACGGCACGGAAAAGGGGTGTCGGCGGCGGTCGTGACCGTGCCGGGGCCGAAGGGGTACGGACAGGGGTCCGGCGTCCTTCGGGCCGACCTGGGACCCGCCGGCTGCGGGTCGACCGAGAGCCGTTGTCTACTGAACGCCGGACCCCGTCCGGGTCTCACCCGCCGTCCGGCTGAAACCTTCCCTCGCCCCCGAGGCGCGGGCGCTGGACCTGGCTCCCAGTGGCGGTGCTCCGGTGCGGTGCGCTGCCCCATGGCCCAGCGGCGTTCGACGAGTGCGTGGAGGTCGGCCGGTCGGACGTCCTGTGGTGGACTCGGCCGAACCTACCCGCCCCTGGGCGCTCCGTGTCAACAGTCGTGCGATCTGCGCGGTTTGCCCAATTCGGCCGGTTCCATGCCGAAGATCCGCAGGTCGCGGACGAGCATCCCGGACAGCCGTCCACGGTACGAAATGTCCGTACGTCACCCGTTCAGCGGCTCAGCTCTGGTTTGTCCAGATGGTGTGGCCCCCGACCACCGTCCGCAGACATTCGGGGAGCGGGTTTCCGGGGGTGAGGTCGGGCAGTCCGGGGGTGCCGGAGCGCGGGTCCGTGGACCAGCGGGCGACCCGGTCGTCGGGGGCCTGGACGACGAGTTCCCCAGTGCGCCAGAGCGCGTAGTCGGCGGGCGCCCCGGGCACCAGCGTGCCGGCGTCGTCCCGGCCGGCGGCGCGCCAGCCGCCCCGGGTGTGGGCGGTGAAGGCCGCGCGGACGGAGATCCGGTGCCCGGGCGTCCGGTGGAAGGCGGCGGCGCGGACCGTGCCCCAGGGGTCGAGCGGGGTCACCGGGCTGTCGGAGCCGAGGGCGAGCGGCACCCCCGCGCGGAGCAGGGCGGCGTACGGGTTGAGGGTGCGGGCCCGCTCCACGCCCAGGCGCTGGGCGTACATGCCCTCGTCGCCGCCCCAGGCCGCGTCGAAGGCGGGCTGCACGGAGGCGGTGAGGCCGAACTCGGCGAAGGCGGCGATGGTGTCGGGGGTGAGCATCTCGGCGTGCTCGACACGGTGGCGGGCGGCGCGCACCCGGGCGAGGCCGAGCGTGCCGGCGGCGGCCCGCACACCGTCCACGACGGCGGTGAGGGCGGCGTCCCCGATGGCGTGGAATCCGGCCTGGAGCCCGGCCTCGGTGCAGGCGGTGACATGGGCGGCGACGGCGGCGGCGTCCAGATGGGCGCTCCCCCGGTGGTCCGCGTCGGCGTAGGGGGCGTGCAGATGCGCGGTGTGGGAGCCGAGGGAGCCGTCGGCGAAGAGGTCACCGGCCGCGCCGGCGGCGCCGAGTTCCCGGACGCGCCGGGCGTCCTTCGCGTCCGCGACCCGCTCGGCCCAGTAGCCGACGACCCGGGGACCCGGGGCGGAGCCGGCGAGGGCGAGCAGCGCGGTGAAGTCCTCCTCGTCGGAGATGTCGGGCCCGGCGCACTCGTGGACGGTGCCGATGCCCAGGGACGCGGCGCGCTCCAGGGCCGCCCGCTGGGCCGCCTCGCGCTGGGCCGGGGTGACGGCGGCATGGGCGGCGGCCCGCACGGCGTGGTGGGCCGCCTCGGTGAGCGGGCCGTCCGGGAGGTAGCCGGTCAAGCCGGTGACCTGGGGCACCAGATCGAGCAGGGCGGTGGTGACGACGGCCGAGTGGACATCGATACGGGTGAGGTAGAGGGGGCGGCCACCGCTCGCCTCGTCCAGTTCGGCGCGGGAGGGGTGGCGGCGCTCGGGCCAGCGGGAGGCGTCCCAGCCGTGGCCCATGAGGACCCGGCCCGCCGGGTGGGCGGCGCTGTGCACGCGCACCAGGCGCAGGGCCTCGGCGAGGGAGCGGGCGCCGGAGAGGTCGAGTCCGGTCAGGGTGAGACCGGTGGCGGTGGTGTGCACATGTGCGTCGGTGAACGCGGGGGTCACCAGAGCGCCGTCCAGGTCGACGGTCTCGTCGACTCCGCCGGCGAAGGCGTCGGCCGCGCCCTCGGAGCCGACCCAGGCGATATGGCCTCGTTCGACGACCATCGCGGTGGCGAAGGGGTCGGCGGGGCTGTGGACTTCTCCGCCGCGCAGCAGCGTGGTGCGGTGCTCGCGGGGGAGGTCGGTGCTCTCGGTCATGCCCCCAGCCTAGGGAGTGGCTCAGATGCGCGGCGGGCGGGCCTCGTACGGGGTGGAGAGGACGACGGTGGTGCGGGTGGAGACACCGGCGAGGGAGCGGATGCGGGAGAGCAGGTTCTCCAGTTCCAGGGGGGTGGCGACGCGTACCTTGAGGATGTAGTTCTCGTCTCCGGCGACGCTGTGGCAGGCCTCGATCTCGGGGACTCCGGCGAGGCGTTCGGCGATGTCGTCGGGGGCGCTGGGGTCGAAGGGCTTGGCCGAGATGAACGCGGTGAGCGGCAGCCCGACCGCCTCGGGGTCCACGACCGCGGCGTAGCCCCGGACGACTCCGCGCTGTTCCAGCCGGCGGACCCGCTGGTGCACCGCCGAGGTGGACAGGCCGGTGGCCTTGCCCAGGTCGGTGTAGCTCATGCGCCCGTCTCTGACGAGCAACTCAACGATCTGACGATCCAGGTCCTCCATGCGGATCAACCTAATTGGCCGAGCCGTCTCCGGCACACTCCCGCGGGTTCCGGCGGGGCATCTGTGGCGCTCATGTGACGAACGCCACAGTGCTGGAGGGCCCGTGGCCGTGACCGGATGGTTACCCGCTATGCGCGTGGGGAAGTGCTTGCTGTGGTCGAGGCCACATGTGCCTGGTTGGCCCACCCGAGGGGGAGAACCCATGCAGAATGTCAAAAACATCGGCCGTGCCGAACCGGAGCCTCTTGATCCGGCGGAGTCGCTGGAGCTGGACGAACTCGACGCGTACGACACCTTCGAGATGTACCGGGTCATCTGCCCGGACTGCGTGCAGCCAATCGCGCTTCTCGCGGACGAGGACACCCTGCCGGAGCACGCGCTGTGCCCCACGCCGTGGAATCCGTTCGGGCTGACCGTCTGCACCGGCACGGGGCGGCCGGCGGCGCAGGCGAGTGCGGCGGACGAGACGCTGGAGGTGCAGGAGCAGGAGATGGGGCTGTTGCTGACGCTGCCTCAGGGGCTGGACTGGCGGATGCAGCCGTTCTCGCACGTGGGGGGGCCGGGGTCGCGCCCGGTGCGGGCGCGAGGCCGCGCGGCCTGACGCGACGTCCGGGGGGCGCGGGCCAGGGGCCCGCGCCGTACGAACCCTCGGCCCATCGAGCGTTCGAGGACGACCCCGCACCACGCGGGCACCCAGCCCGTCCGGCACTTGAGGACACACCCCGCACCCCGGGCTGGCAGTACCGTACGAACACCCAGCCCGTCGGGCATCGAAACCAGCCCTCGCACCACAGGTTGCCCACACCATGCGCACACCCAGCCCGTCCGGCGCTTGAGGACGCACCCCGCACCGGGGGAGGCCCGCACCGTGCGGGCCCGGGGGGGGGGGGGGGGGGGGGCCCCCCGCCCCCCCCCCCCCCCCCCCAAAC
>NZ_JBEOYB010000148.1:0-6635 GCF_040296845.1 Streptomyces sp. NPDC001985 | reverse complement strand
CTCGAACTCGACCTCGTCCAGCACCGCGAGACGACTCAGCCGACCACCCGGATCAGCCGCCATCTGCTCCAGCAACCGCAACAACCGGTCAAGAATCCGCCGCGCCTCCTCGACGCCGAACACATCCGGGCGATAGTTCAACCGCAGACCCAGACCACCGATCGAGCCCGCCACCAGACCCAGCGGATAGTTGATCGATTCCTGGAATCCGGCGCCGGTGACCCGCAGTCCGGGCGGGCCGGGGAGCGCGTCGTCGTCCGCCGGGGAGTCACCGCTCAGGCCCGAGGGGAAGTTCTCGAAGGCCATGATGGTGTCGAAGTGGGCGCCGGGGCCCGCCAGCCGCTGCACGTCCGTGAGGCTCAGATGCTGGTAGTCCATGAGCGCGGACTGCTCCGCCTGAAGCTCCGCCAGCAGTCCGCCCACCGTCTGCGCCGGGTCCAGCCGGACCCGCACCGGCACGGTGTTGATGAACAGCCCCAGCATGCTCTCCATACCCGGCAGATCAGCCGGCCGGCCCGCCAC
Source organism: Streptomyces sp. NPDC001985 (assembly GCF_040296845.1). Classification (NCBI taxonomy): domain Bacteria; kingdom Bacillati; phylum Actinomycetota; class Actinomycetes; order Kitasatosporales; family Streptomycetaceae; genus Streptomyces; species Streptomyces sp. NPDC001985. Next base: position 6,113 of record NZ_JBEOYB010000148.1, on the reverse strand, counting down.
ACTCGCGCCGAAGACCACATCCCGGCGACCCGTCAGCTTCCCCACCAGCAGACCCCACGCCGCCTGCACCACCGTATTCATGGTCACCCCATGAACACGCACCAACTCCTGGAGACTGTCGTTCAGCTCGGCGCCGGCCCGCGCCGTGACCAGCTCGCCGTGGACCGGGGCGGCGTTCCGGTCGACCGGGGCGATGAGGGTCGGCTCCTCCGCGCCCTCCAGCGCCTGCCGCCATGCCTCGCGGGCCGCTTCCTTGTCCTGGCGGCCCAGCCACTCCAGGTAGGACCGGTACGGAGTCACCGGCGGCAGGCCGCCCGTACCGCCCCCGGCCTCGTACGCCGTCCACAGCTCCCGCATCAGAACCGGCAGCGACCAGCCGTCCAGCACGATGTGATGCAGGGTCACGACCGCGCGATAGCGCTCAGTGCCCACCTTGACCAGCAGAATCCGCAGAAGCGGTGGCACTGCCAGATCGAACCGGCGCGCCCGCTCCTCGACGCCCAGCCGTTCCACCCCGGCCAGCGCGTCGGCCTCGGGCAGCCCCGACAGATCCTCCTCACGCCACGGCAGCTCCACCTGGCGGGCGATCACCTGCACCGGCTGATCCACTCCGGGGAGCTGCCGGAACCCGGCCCGGAGACTGGCGTGCCGGTCCAGCAGCGCCTGCCACGACGCACGCAGCACAGCCGCGTCCAGCGGCCCTTCGATGCCCAGAACCATCTGCTCGACATAGACGTCAGTGCCCTGCTCATCGAAGAGCGCGTGGAACAGCAGCCCCTCCTGAAGCGGAGAAACCGGCCAAACGTCCTCGATCCGCATCTGAGTCATCGTGCGCCCCCCTCGTTCGCAAGTGCAGTCTCAAGTTCGTCGATCTGGTTCTGGTCGAGCGTGATCAATGAGAAGTCGGACGGAGTGTGGCCACCGCCGCCGGAGCCCGAGGTGTGGGTGGCGAGGCCGGTCAGCATGGCCGCCCACCCGTCCGCCAGTGCCTGGACGGACGGCTCGTCGAGCAGGGCCGCAGGCCAGGCCAGGGTGAGAGTGAGCCGGGGCCCTTCGGGCAGATCGTGGACAACCCCCAGGGCCTCCAGTGCGTGCAGGACCGGATACTCGCCGCGCATACCGCCGTCGGATTCGCTCGCATCGGCCGGTGACCAGTCCTTCCGCGCCCCTTGGGCGACTTCGGTGGCGGCAGAGAATCTGCCGAGGTAGTTGAAGCCGATCTGCGCCGGGGGCAGTGCCGCCAGTTCGGGCGCGGTGTCGGGGTTGAGATGGCGGAGCATGCCGTATCCGAGACCGTCGCCCGGGACCGAACGCAGCTGCTCCTTGATGTCCTTGACCGTGCGGCCCGCGACCGGGGCACCCGCTCGCAGCCCGGCGAAGTCGGTGGTGCCGAGGCGGAGCCGTACCGGGTTGCTGCCGGTGAACCAGCCCACCGTCCGCGACAGATCGTCGCCCTCGGCCAGCGGAACCCGGCCGTGCCCCTCCAGATCCACCAGCAGCCCGGCCGCCGTGTGCCCCCGCCGGCGCCGCCACTCCGCCACCGCGGCCGTCAGACCGGTGAGCAGCACATCGTCGATTCCGGTGTGGAACGCCGCCGGGACGCTGGTGAGCAGGTGCGATGTCGTGTCGATCGGGACCTCCACGGACAGCCGGCGCATCGTCGCCTCCAGATCCCGGTCCGGGTCCACCGGCCCGGTGGTGAGCGACGCGCCCGGCCCCTGGAGGAACTCCACCCATCGAGGCAGCTCCGCGAGCCTTTCCTCGGTGGTGGCCTGTGCCGCCAGCCGGCGCGCCCAGTGGCGGAACGATGTCGGTGCGCTCTGGAGTACGGGATCGCGCCCCTCGGCCAGCGCCGTGTACGCCTCGGCGAGATCGGGGACCAGCAGCCGCCAGGACACTCCGTCCACAACCAGGTGGTTGATGACGATCAGCAGCCGCCCCCGGGAATCCGGGCCGGTGTCGAACCACACCACCTGCCCCATGACACCGGCGGATGGATCGAGCCGTGCCACGGCCGCCCGGGTCTGCTCACCGATCAGCTCGGTCAGCCGGCGGCTCGGCTGCCTCTCGTCCGCCGGGTCTGCCGCATCCACCCGCTGGAGCCATGAATCGGCGGGTACGGTGCCCGGCTCGGGCACGACGAGCCGCCGCTCCGGTCCGTCCTCGGCCGTGAGCCGGGCCCGCAGTGCGTCGTGGTGGTCGATCAGCGCCTGTACGGCACGGGTGAGAACCACGAGGTCCAGCCCGGCCGGAGCAACCAGCAGCGCCGACTGGACGGCCTGGCTCACCCGCGAGGTGCCGACACGGTCCAGCAGCTCACGCATGACCGGGGTCAGCGGAACATCGCCCACGGGGGTGTCTCCCGCAGCGGCGGGGCCACCGCCGGTCGGGACGGCGACGGCGGCCAGGTCGCCGGGGGTCTGGCGCTCGAAGACCTGGCGGGCGGTGATGACGAGACCCGCGCGGCGAGCACTCGACACCAGCAGCATCGACATGATCGAGTCGCCGCCCAGCTCGAAGAAGGAGTCACCGACACCGACCTGCTCCAGGCCGAGTACCTCGGCGAAGAGCACACAGAGCGTCTCCTCTGCCGGCGTGGACGGGCCCGGTCCCTGTGGCACCGCCACTTCGGGCACGGGGAGGGCGGCGCGGTCGAGCTTGCCGTTGACGGTCAGCGGGAGTGCGTCCAGGACGACGATCGCGGCCGGGACCATGTACTCGGGCAGCCGGTCTCCGGCGTGCCGCTTCAGCGCGTCGGTGTCGACGGCCTCCGCGGCCGCGACGACATAGGCGACCAGGCGCCTGTCCCCCGGCCGGTCCTCGCGGACGACCACCGCGACCTGGCCGACCGTCTCGTGCGAAGCGATCACAGCTTCGATCTCGCCCGGCTCGACACGGAAACCACGGATCTTCACCTGCTCATCCGCCCGGCCGGCGAAGAGGAGCTGCCCGTCAACGGTCCACCGGGCGAGGTCGCCCGAGCGGTACATCCGACCGCCGTAGGGGTTGGCCACGAACCGCTCAGCGGTCAGGTCGGGCCGGTCGACGTAGCCCCGGGCCAGACCGTCACCGGCCACATACAGCTCGCCGGTGACGCCCACGGGTACGGGCTGGAGGAAATCGTCCAGGACGAAGACGCGGGCGTTGCCGATCGGGGCGCCGATGGCCGGAGGCTGATCCTCCGGCCCCATCGCCGGATCGAGCGGCACAGCGGTGGTGATCACGGTCGCCTCCGTCGGACCGTACGTATTCCACACCCGCGACCCCGCCAGCCAGCGGCTCGCCAGATCAGCGTTCAACCGCTCAGCACCCAGCACCCAGTTCCGCACACCCGACACCGCACCCGGATCCAGCACACCCAGCAGCGACGGCACCACACTGGCGACTTCCACTCCGGCGGCACGGATCATCTCCGCCAGCGCCTCCGGCTCCCTCCGCTCCTCACTCGTAGCGATGGCGAGCGTCCCACCCGCACCCAGCGTCACCACCACATCCAGCACAGCCGCATCGAAGCTGAACGACGCGAACTGAAGGGCGACGACACCCTCGTCGACACCGAGCACGGGACGCATCACCTGCGCGAGGTTCGCCACCCCGCCGTGGGCGACCGCCACACCCTTCGGACGGCCCGTCGAACCCGACGTATAGATCACATACGCCAACTGCTCGGGAACGACCACCGTCTCCAGGGGCGTGGACGGCTGCTCCGCTACGAGAGCGGCGATCTCGTCCCAGAGCACCACCCGCACACCCTCACCCGGCAGCTCCAGCTCAGCCCCCGACAGCACCACCCCGGCACCACTGTCCGCGACCATGTACGCCAGACGCTCCGCCGGATGCTCCGGATCAAGTGGCACATACGCGCCACCCGCCTTCCACACCGCCAGCAGCGCCACCACCATCTCCACCCCACGCGGCAGGCACAGACCCACCACACACTCCCGACCCACACCCAAACCGGTCAGATACCGGGCCAGACGATTCGCACGCGCCTCCAACTCCCCGTACGACAACACCACCGACCCACACCGCACCGCGGCAACATCGGGAATCCGAACGGCCTGAGCAGCGAACAGACCGAGGACCGTGTCCGCCGCCACCACCCGACCGGTGTCATTCCACTCGGTGACAACCTGCGCCCGCTCGATCTCGTCCAGTACCTCGATCCGGCTCAGCCTGGCCTCCGGATCGGCAGCCACCTGCTCCAGCACCCGACCCAGCCGACGGGCGAGTCCTCGCACCGTCTCCTCGTCGAACAGATCGGCCGCGTAGAGAATCCCGCCCCCGATACCAGCCGGCGCACCCTCGGCATCACGCTCCTCGGCCAGGGTCACCGACAGATCGAACCGGGCCGCCAGCTCCGAGGCCGGAGGCAGCGGATCAACGTCAAGACCGGGGAGTTCCCAGCGGGCCTCCGGCACGTTCTGGAGGGCCAGCATCACCTGGAACAGCGGGTTCCGGGAGAGCGACCGCACCGGGCTCAGTACATCCACCAGCCGCTCGAACGGCACATCCTGATGACCGTACGCAGCGAGATCGGTCTCCCGGACCCGCGCCAGCAGCTCACTGAAGGTCGGGTCCCCACTCAAGTCCGCACGAAGGACGAGCGTGTTGACGAAAAGACCGGCCAGACCGTCGAGGGTCGCCTCGCCACGGCCGGCGATCGCGGTCCCGACCGGGATATCGGCCCCGGCGCCCATCCGCGAGAGCAGCACACCCAGCGCGGCATGGACGACCATGAACATCGTCGCCCGGTTCCGCCCGGCGACCTCCACCAGACCGGCGTGGGCTTCGGCACCGACCCGTACCGGCACCGAACGCCCCTGGAAGGTGGAGACGGCAGGCCGTGAACGGTCCACCGGCAGAGTCAGTTCCTCGGGCGCCCCCGCCAGGGCCCCTCGCCAGTAGTCCAGTTGGACACTCACCAGGCTGTCGGGGTCGCCGAGGTCGCCGAGGACCTCGCGCTGCCACAGCGCGTAGTCCGCGTACTGCACCGGCAGCGCGTCCCACCCCGGCGCCCGGCCCTCCCGCCGTGCCGCGTAAGCCGTCCCCAGATCACGCGACAGCGCACCCATCGACCAGCCGTCCACCGCGATGTGATGCGCCACGATCAACAGCACACACTCCGAAGGGCCCGTCACCAGCAGCCAGACCCGCCAGGGCAGATCCGCACTGACATCGAATCCGGCTGCGGAGTGGGCCCGGAGAACGTCCGGGAGTTCGGTCTCGGTGGTCTCGGTGACGGTGAGCGGGGGCCGGCCGGCGGCGCCCTCCAGGATCTCCTGGCGCGGGGCGCCGTCCCGCTCCGGAAACACGGTCCGCAGGCTCTCGTGCCGGTCGGCCACATCACCCAGCGCCGCTTCGAGCGCCGCCACATCCAGCTCACCCGACAGACGCAGCGCGAGCGGAAGGTTGTAGGCAGCGTCCGCACCCGAGTCGGTCTCCTCCAGCCGGTTCAGGAACCACATCCGCTGCTGGGCGAACGAGAGGGGCAGCACCTCAGGCCGGTCCCGGGCAGCCAACGGCACCCGAACCCCGTCCTCACCCCCGTCAATCAGCCGGGCCACCCCGGCGACCGTCGGTGTGACAAACAGATCCTTGATGCGCACCTCGGTGTCGAGGACGGCCCGGAGACGGGCGATGAGGCGCATGGCGAGGAGGGAGTCGCCGCCGAGGTCGAAGAACGACACCTCGGCCCCGACCCGGTCCAGACCCAGCACCTCGGCGAACAGTCCACACAGGACCTCCTCCACCGGCGTGGCCGGGCCCCGGCCGGCCGCCCGCACCGCCGGCTCCGGCAGCGCCGCACGGTCCAGCTTTCCGTTGGCCGTGACCGGCAGGGTGTCCAGGACCACCACGGACGCCGGGACCATGTACTCGGGCAGTCGGCCACCGGCGTACTCCCGCAGCTCCTCACCGGTGCCCGGGTGCTCGGCGCCCGGTACGACATACGCCACCAGTCGTTTCTCGCCCGGCCGGTCCTCGCGGACGACCACCGCGACCTGGCCGACGGACGCATGCGCGGCGAGTACGGCTTCGATCTCGCCTGGTTCCACCCGGTAGCCACGGATCTTCACCTGCTCGTCCGCACGCCCCGCGAACAGCAACTGCCC
>NZ_JBEOYB010000147.1:0-6732 GCF_040296845.1 Streptomyces sp. NPDC001985 | reverse complement strand
CCCACACGGCCCCGCACGGTGCGGGCCACGGTCGGGGGCCGCCCCCCGAACCCCCGCTCCTCAAACGCCGGAGGGGCTGGCTTTCGTGCCTCGGCCCGGTGGGAGGCGCTGGAAGTCGTGCGCCCCGAACTCTGGCAGGGCTGGGTGGGCGCTCCTCAAACGGCGGAGGGGCTGGATTTTGAGCCTTGGCCCGATCGGAGGCGCTGGAACTGAGCCTCGGCCCGAACGGAGGGGCTGGATGAGCGCGCTTCGAACTCCGGGGGCTGGAAGTGGTGCCTCGGCCCTGCCGGCGGGGCCGGCCGGGTGGGCGTGCCCTAAACAGTGCTGTGCCTCAAACCCCGGCGGGGCCGGGTGGGCGTGCCACGAACTCCGACGGCCTGGGAGTGAGGCCCGGTTTGCTCGTCGGTCGTCGGTCGTCGGTCGTCGGTCGTCAGTCGTCAGTCGTTGGTGGGGGAGGGCGGAGGAGTTCGGTGAGGAGGCGTACGGCGGCTCTTTTGTGGAGGGGCTCGTTGCCGTTGCCGCACTTCGGGGACTGGATGCAGGAGGGGCAGCCCGCCTCGCACTCGCAGGCGGCGATCGCCTCACGGGTCGCGGTGAGCCACTCGTGGGCCGTGTGGAAGGCCCGCTCGGCGAAGCCCGCCCCGCCGGGGTGGCCGTCGTAGACGAAGACCGTGGGGAGCAGCGTGTCCGGGTGGAGCGGCACCGAGACCCCGCCGATGTCCCAGCGGTCGCAGGTGGCGAAGAGCGGGAGCATCCCGATGGAGGCGTGCTCCGCGGCGTGCAGGGCCCCGGCCAGCTGCTCCGGGTTCACCCGGGCGGCGTCCAGCTGCCCCTCGGTGACCGTCCACCACACGGCCCGGGTGCGCAGGGTGCGCGGCGGGAGGTCGAGCCGGGTCTCGCCGAGCACCTCCCCGGTGATCAGCTTGCGGCGCAGGAAGGAGACGACCTGATGGGTGACCTCGACGGAGCCGTAGCAGAGCCTCCCCTCGCCCCAGGGGATCTCGGTGTCGGTCTCCAGGACGGAGACGGAGGTCTGGTCGCGCGCGGTGGTGGAGTACGGCGGCGCCGCCTCCTCCACGAGCGCCGCCGAGTCCTCCAGGTCCAGCCGCCGGACCAGATAGGTGCGGCCCTGATGGAGGTGGACGGCCCCCTCGTGGACGCTGGTGTGCGCGGCGGACTCGTCGACCGTGCCCAGCAGCCGCCCGGTGCCGGCCTCCACGATCTGCACCGGGCGCCCGCCCCCGCCCCGGATGTCGGTGAGGTCGGCGGCCCGCTCCCGCCGGGTCCAGTGCCAGCCGGAGGTCCGCCGGCGCAGCAGCCCCGCGGCCTCCAGCTGGGGCATGAGACCGGGTGCCGCCGGGCCGAACAGCCCCAGACCCTCCTCGGTCAGCGGCAGCTCCGCCGCCGCCGCGCACAGGTGCGGGGCGAGCACATAGGGGTTGTCCGGGTCGAGGACGGTGGACTCCACCGGCTGCCGGAACAGCGCCTCGGGGTGGTGGACGAGGAAGGTGTCCAGCGGATCGTCCCGGGCGACGAGCACCGCCAGGGCGCCCTGGCCGGAGCGCCCGGCCCGGCCCGCCTGCTGCCAGAGCGAGGCCCGTGTCCCGGGGTAGCCGGAGATCAGGACCGCGTCGAGTCCGGCGACGTCCACGCCCAGCTCCAGGGCGGTGGTGGCGGCGAGCCCCAGCAGCTCGCCCGAGTGCAGGGCCCGCTCCAGCGCCCGGCGCTCCTCCGGCAGATATCCGCCCCGGTAGGCGGCCACCCGCCCCGGCAGCGCGCGGTCGACCTCCGCGAGGCGCTCCTTGGCGATCAGGGAGATCAGCTCGGCGCCTCTGCGGGAGCGGACGAAGGCCACCGTGCGCACGCCCTGCACGGTCAGATCGGTGAGGAGGTCGGCGGTCTCGGCGGTGGCGGTGCGGCGCACGGGGGCGCCCTTCTCGCCGTGCAGCTCGGTGAGCGGCGGCTCCCAGAGGGCGAAGACCAGCTCCCCGCGCGGCGAGGCGTCGTCGGAGACCTCCCGCACCGGCAGCCCGGTGAGCCGCCCGGCGGCCACGGACGGTTCCGCCGCGGTGGCGGAGGCCAGCAGGAAGACGGGGTTCGCACCGTAGCGGGCGCATATCCGGCGGAGCCGGCGCAGGACCTGGGCGACATGGGAGCCGAAGACACCCCGGTAGGTGTGGCACTCGTCGACGACGACATAGCGCAGCGCACGCAGAAAGGAGGACCAGCGGGGATGGGAGGGCAGGATGCCCCGGTGCAGCATGTCCGGGTTGGTCAGGACATAGGTGGCGTACTGCCGGACCCACTCCCGCTCCTCGACCGGGGTGTCCCCGTCGTAGACCGCCGGGCGGACCCGGTTGCCCAGCGGCGCGGCGAGCTCCTTCACCGCGCGGCACTGGTCGGCGGCGAGCGCCTTGGTGGGGCCGAGGTACAGGGCGGTCGCGCCGCGCCCGTTCGGCGCGTCGGACCCGTCCAGCAGGGTGCTGAGCACGGGCGCGAGATAGGCGAGCGACTTGCCGGAGGCTGTGCCGGTGGCGATGACGACCGATTCGCCGTCGAGGGCGTGCTCGGCGGCGTCCGCCTGGTGGGTCCAGGGGTGCTCGACACCCGCCAGTCGAATGGCGTTGATCACTTCTGGGCGGATGCGGTCGGGCCAGACGGCATGGCGGCCCGGCCTGGGGGGCAAGTGCTCCGTATGAGTGATGCGCGCGGCCCGGCCCGCCCCTGCGGCGAGCCGGTCCAGGACCGTACCGGGGGCAGGGCGGGTTTCCCCGCTCTCGGCGGGTCGTCTGGGACGGAGTTTCTTGGCCATCGGCACCGAGTGTGTCACTGGTGTGACGGACAATGGTCCCAAGGCGTCGTGCATGGCTGCTGGTAAGTGATTGAATGCCATCGCGGCTGGCGACCGTCCCCCGGCTCCGCCGGGGAGACCTCAGGGGGCGGGCGCTCGATAGCAAGGTGCTGGAGGATCCGTGGACCTGTCCCTGTCGACTCGCAATGTGTCCGGCCCAGTCGGCGACCGTACGGTCGTCGAGGTCGGTGGCGAGATTGATGTTTATACCGCGCCCAAGCTGCGCGAGCAGTTGGTCGAGTTGGTGAACGACGGCAGCTACCACCTGGTCGTCGACATGGAGGGTGTGGACTTCCTCGACTCGACCGGGCTCGGTGTGCTGGTGGGCGGCCTGAAGCGCGTACGCGCGCATGAGGGCTCACTGCGCCTGGTCTGCAACCAGGAGCGCATTCTCAAGATTTTCCGGATCACGGGCCTGACCAAGGTGTTCCCGATCCACACCACGGTAGAGGAAGCCGTCGCGGCCACCGACTGAGACCGGCCGCAGTCGCCGGAGGAAGAGAGGGGCACCGGGCATCCAGCCCGGGCCTCCCCGATGCACGCCCGTACGTCTGCACGCCCGTACGTCTGCACGCCCGTACGTCCGAGGGGGATCGCATGGCCACCGTCGAACTTCGCTTCAGTGCCCAGCCCGAGCACGTCAGGACCGCCAGGTTGGTGGCCGCTGCCGTGGCGCGCCGGGCCGGGGTCGACGAGGCCGTCCTCGACGAGGTCCGGCTCGCGGTGGGCGAGGCATGCAGCCGTGCCGTCGGGCTGCACCGCGGCCATGGGATCACCGCTCCCGTACGGGTGGTTCTGAACGACGAGGACAAGACCTTCGCCATCGAGGTCGGGGACGAGGTCCCCGCTCCGGGGGCCGACGGCCGGCCCGCCTCCGGTTCGCGCGGCGCGGCCGAGGACGAACCGGAGGGCGAGGACGAGATGGGCCTCGCCGTGATCAGAGGTCTTGTCGACGATCTGGAGGTCAGTTCCACCGACGAGGGCGGAGTGATCAGGATGAGCTGGCCGACGACACCGGTCTCCGTGCTCCCCTGACGGCTCCGCCGCCCCGGGGAAGCGCCCCGGTGTTCTCATAGTCTCAAAGTTGTGGAAGAGGCCCTGCTGAGCAGGGCCTCTTTTCTTTTCGGTAGATCGTTTATCGAGATCATCGATCAAGCGTCAATGCTTTCGCCCCATTACCGCTTTCGGGGGCAGTTTCCGGAGCCGATCATTTGCTGAGTAGCAACTGAAGGTCAATTCCATTTACCGCGCACTGTTTTGATCCGGTTCCGCTCCCTACAATCCGTCCACATCTTGAGCTCTGAACGACGTCAAGGAGGACGAATGGCGGGGCTCCTCAGCTCGCAACAAAATGATCACCCCACTTCTCTCGCGGCTGCGGTACTCACGGATGACAATCGGCTGATCGTGATTGTCATCGCCGTGGTGGCCCTGGCGGCGCTGGTCGTGGCCCAGGTGCTGGTGCGCCAGGTGCTGGCCGCCGGCGAGGGCACCGATTCCATGAAGAAGATCGCGGCGGCGGTCCAGGAAGGCGCGAATGCCTATCTGGCCCGACAGTTGCGCACCCTGGGCATCTTCGCTGTCGTGGTCTTCTTCCTGCTGCTGCTTCTCCCGGCCGACGACTGGTCCCAGCGTGCCGGCCGTTCCGTGTTCTTCCTGGTGGGCGCCGTCTTCTCGGCCGCCACCGGATACATCGGGATGCGGCTCGCCGTCCGGGCGAATGTGCGCGTGGCGGCGGCCGCGCGGGAAGCGACACCCGCGGAAGGAGAACCGCAAAAGGATCTGACCGCCGTCGCGCACAAGGCGATGAAGATCGCATTCCGTACGGGCGGTGTCGTCGGGATGTTCACCGTGGGCCTCGGCCTGCTCGGCGCGTCCTGTGTCGTCCTGGTCTACGCGGCCGACGCGCCCAAGGTGCTGGAGGGCTTCGGCCTGGGCGCCGCGCTCATCGCCATGTTCATGAGGGTCGGCGGCGGCATCTTCACCAAGGCCGCCGATGTCGGCGCCGACCTGGTCGGCAAGGTCGAACAGGGCATCCCCGAGGACGACCCGCGCAACGCCGCCACCATCGCCGACAACGTGGGCGACAACGTCGGCGACTGCGCGGGCATGGCCGCCGACCTCTTCGAGTCGTACGCCGTGACGCTGGTCGCGGCCCTCATCCTCGGCAAGGCGGCCTTCGGTGACGCCGGACTCGCCTTCCCGCTGATCGTCCCGGCGATCGGCGTGGTCACCGCGATGATCGGCATCTTCGCGGTCGCCCCGCGGCGCGCCGACCGCAGCGGAATGACCGCCATCAACCGCGGATTCTTCATCTCCGCGCTGATCTCGCTCGTCCTGGTCGCCACGGCGGTCTATCTCTATCTCCCGTCCACCTACGCCGACCTGGAGGGCGTCACCGAGGCCGCCATCAGCGGCCACGCCGGGGACCCGAGGGTCCTCGCCCTGGTCGCCGTGGCCATCGGCATCGTCCTCGCGGCCCTGATCCAGCAGCTCACGGGCTACTTCACCGAGACCAGCCGACGCCCCGTCAAGGACATCGGCAAGTCCTCGCTGACCGGCCCCGCCACCGTCATCCTCGCCGGAATCTCCATCGGCCTGGAGTCCGCCGTCTACACCGCGCTGCTGATCGGTCTCAGCGTGTACGGGGCGTTCCTGCTCGGCGGTACGTCGATCATGCTCGCGCTCTTCGCGGTGGCGCTGGCCGGCACCGGGCTGCTCACCACCGTCGGTGTCATCGTCGCCATGGACACCTTCGGACCCGTCTCCGACAACGCGCAGGGCATCGCCGAGATGTCCGGCGACGTCCAGGGCGCGGGCGCCCAGGTCCTCACCGACCTGGACGCCGTCGGCAACACCACCAAGGCCATCACCAAGGGCATCGCCATCGCCACCGCCGTCCTGGCGGCAGCCGCGCTCTTCGGCTCGTACCGCGACGCGATCGCGAGCGCCGCCGCCGACGTCGGCGAGAAGGTCGGCGACGGGGCGCCCATGAACCTGGTCATGGACATCTCCCAGCCCAACAACCTCGTCGGCCTGATCCTCGGCGCGGCGGTCGTCTTCCTCTTCTCGGGGCTGGCGATCAACGCGGTCTCCCGCTCGGCGGGGGCCGTGGTCTACGAGGTGCGGCGGCAGTTCCGCGAGCACCCCGGGATCATGGACTACACCGAGAAGCCCGAGTACGGGCGGGTGGTGGACATCTGCACCAAGGACGCGCTGCGGGAACTCGCCACCCCGGGCCTGCTCGCGGTGCTGACCCCGATCGCGGTCGGGTTCTCCCTCGGCGTCGGGGCGCTCGGCGCGTTCCTGGCCGGCGCGATCGGCACCGGCACCCTGATGGCCGTCTTCCTCGCCAACTCCGGCGGAGCCTGGGACAACGCCAAGAAACTCGTCGAGGACGGCCACCACGGCGGCAAGGGCAGCGAGGCCCACGCCGCGACCGTCATCGGCGACACCGTGGGCGACCCGTTCAAGGACACGGCGGGCCCCGCCATCAACCCGCTGCTCAAGGTGATGAACCTGGTGGCGCTGCTGATCGCCCCCGCGGTGATCCAGTTCAGCTATGGGGACGACGCCAGCGCCGGGGTACGGGCGGTGGTGGCCGTGCTCTCCATCGCGATCATCGTCGGATCGGTGTACATCTCCAAGCGCCGGGGCATCGCCGTCGGCGACGACGAGCCCAGCGTCGTCGAGCAGGGCGCCAAGTCCCCCGACCCCGCGGTGGTGTCATAACACCGGACCCGTCATCGGAAGGACCCGGGAACGGGCGGGCGGGGGGGGGGGGGGGGGGGGCGGCGGCGCCGGGGGGGGCCGCGGGTGGTGCACCACCCCCCCCCGCACCCCCCCGGAGGGGAGGAAGAACAGGGAGAGGATGGGTAAGC
>NZ_JBEOYB010000146.1:0-6926 GCF_040296845.1 Streptomyces sp. NPDC001985 | reverse complement strand
CACACCCCCGGCCCCTCCAGCGGGCTGAGGCACGAAATCCAGCCCCTCCGGCGTTTGAGGAGCGGGGGTTCGGGGGCCGGCCCCCGACCGTGGCCCGCACAGTGCGGGGTCCTGTGGCACAGGGGCCGTCCTCAAGCTCCCCCAGAGCCGGCGGCTCTGAGCACTGCCCCCAGACGGACCGGCACTCGGGCGGTGACGGGCTCGCGGCAGGGCGACGCGGAGGCAGCCCCGCCGGCGATGGAGGCGTGAGAGGGGTCAGGTCGGGGTCTCCAGGCGCAGGGTCCAGTAACCCGAGGTGCCCTGGAGGGTGAGAGTGGACAGGGGCCGCACCTCCACACTCCAGTACGCGTGCGGCGGAGCCTTCAGCGCGTACACCAGCGCAGCCCTCACCACCGACGGCTCCGCGACCGCCACCACCCACCCCCCTTCCCCCGCCGGCCGCGTATCCAGCCAGCCCCCCACCCTCCGGATGAACGCGAGCAGCGACTCCCCTCCGTGCGGCGTCGCGCGCGGATCGCTCAGCCAGGTGTCCACCGCCCCGGGGTCGACCGCCGCCACCTCCGCCAGGGTGAAGCCCCGCCAGCGGCCCATGTCGCAGTCGCGCAGCGCGGGCTGCGCCATGGGGGCGTAGCCGAGCGCCTGCGCGGTGGTCCGGCTGCGGGGCGTCGGGGAGCAGTAGCGGAGTTCGGCCGCGTTGAGCGGCAGCAGGGCGGGGGCGGCGAGCTGCACCTCGTACCAGCCGGTCCGGTCGAGGGACCGGTCGTCGCCGAAGCGCTCCGCGAGCAGGGAGGAACAGCGACCGGCGGCAACCAGCGTGATCCGGACACTCATGGCGAGATAGTGAGCCCCGGGCGCCGGGTGGTCAAGAGACAGAACGGTCCACTCCGCCCCGGCGAGCAGGGGTTCACCAGGAGTTTCCGGCGGCGTCACCCACCGCGGCCCCACCACTGCCCCACCGCCGGCCCAGCGCCTCGTCGGCCGCCGCCCGCAGCCTCCGCACCCCTTCGGCGATCTCCGACCCGCCCGCCACCCCGGCGAAGCTGATCCGCGCGTGGGCGGCCGGGGGCTCCGCGCTGAAGTACGGGCGGCCGGGCGCGATGGCCACTCCGGCGCGCAGGGCGGCGGAGTGCAGCACCGCCTCATCGGCGCCCTCGGGCAGCCGCAGCCAGAGGTGGAAGCCCCCGGACGGGACGTACGGCAGGGCGAGTTCGGGCAGCCGGAGCCCGAGAGCGGCGGTCATGGCGCGGCGCCGGGTGGTCAGCTCGGCCGCCACCGACCGCAGATGCCGTGCCCAGGCGGGCGATCCGACCAGTTCGAGCGCGGCTTCCTGGAGCGGCCGGGAGACGAAGAAGTTGTCCACCACATGGATGGCGCGCAGCCGCTCCAGCACCGGCCCGCGCGCCGCGAGCATCCCCACGCGCAGGCTGGGCGAGGTCGCCTTGGTCAGCGAGCCGACATGGACCACCACCCCGTCGCGGTCGTCCGCGGCGAGCGGCTCCGGGAGCGGGCCCGCGTCCTCGTGGGCGAGCCTGCGGGCGAAGTCGTCCTCGACGACGAAGGCCCCGGCCTCGCGGGCGATGCGCAGCACCTCGGGGCGCCGCTCGGCGGAGAGCACCGCTCCGGTGGGGTTCTGGTAGAGCGGCTGGCAGACGAAGACCCGCGCGCCGGTGGCGCGGAACGCCTCGGCGAGCAGTTCGGTGCGGACCCCCTGGGCGTCCACGGGGACGGGCACGGGCCGCAGCCCCGCCGAGCGGGCGATGGCGAGCATCCCGGGATAGGTGGGGGATTCGACCAGAAGGGGCGCGCCGGGCGGAGCGAGCGCGCGCAGGGCCGCGGTCAGGGCGGACTGCCCGCCGGCCGTCACCAGCACATCGGCGGGCGCGAGGGTGCCGCCGAGCCCCCGGGCGAACCATTCGCGCAGTTCGGGGAGGCCCTCCGATGGCGGCCTCCCCCAGGCCCCCGGCCTGCGCCCGGCCCGCGCGAGGGCGGCGGCCATCGCCCGCTCCGGCTGGAGCGCGTGGTGCAGATAGCCGCCGTTGAACTCGATGACGCCCGGTGCCGGGGCGGCGAGCGTGACCAGCACCCCGGAGGCGTCGACGGTGCGCGGCACGGCGTCGGCGGAGGGGTCGGCGCTCAGCGCCACCTCCTGCCAGGAGGTGTCCCCGGGGACGGGCGTGCGGTCGCGGCCCTCGGCCCGGAAGGCACCGGCGCCGGGGCGGGTGACGACGAGGCCCTCGGCGGTGAGCCGGGCCAGGGCGCGGGAGACGGTCACCGGGGAGACCCGGAAGCGCTCCACCAGCGCTCGACTGGACGGCAGCTTTCCACCATGGGGATAGCGGTCCAGCTCATTTCTCAGCACCGCTGCCAGTTCGGCCACACTGCTACGCTCATGCATGACAGCACAGGATAGCGCTACTCTCCCTTCTCCGATAGCGGTCACCGGCCGCCCAGCGGCCCTGAGCGGCACCCTGGTCGCCGCGCTGGGAGTCGTCGCCTTCTCGCTCACCTTCCCGGCCACGGCCTGGGGTCTGGAGTCCTTCGGCCCCTGGTCGCTGGTGTCGGTGCGCGGCACACTCGCCGCGCTGGTCGCGGGCGGCGTGCTGCTGGCGCTGCGGGTGCGGCTGCCGGAGCGCCGCCACTGGGGCTCTCTCGCGGTGGTCTGCGCGGGTGTGGTCGTGGGCTTCCCGCTGCTGACCACCCTCGCCCTCGAAACCTCCACCACCTCCCACGCCGCCGTGGTGGTGGGGCTGCTGCCGCTGGCCACCGCCGGCTGCGCGGCCGTCCGCACCGGCCGGCGCCCCTCCCCCGCCTTCTGGCTGGCGGCGGTGGCCGGGGCGGCGGTGGTGGTCGTGTTCACGGTGGCGGAGAGCGGCGGCCGGTTCCGGAGCGGGGATCTGTATCTCCTCGGGGCGCTGCTGGTGTGCGCGGCGGGCTACACCGAGGGCGGGCGGCTGGCCCGTGAGATCCCGGGGTGGCAGGTGGCGGGCTGGTCCCTCGTCCTGTGTCTGCCGCTCTCCCTGGCGGGCTCGGCGGTGGCCCTGGCTCTGGAGCCGGTGCGGCTGACGGCCCAGGGCGTGACCGGTCTGGTCTGGGTGGCGACTGTCTCGTCCTTCTTCGGGCTGTACGTCTGGTACCGGGGCATGGCCGCGATCGGCATCGCCCGGGCGAGCCAGCTCCAGCTCGCGCAGCCGCTGCTGACGCTGGTGTGGTCGGTGGCGCTGCTCGGCGAGCGGCTCTCCCCGGCCGCGCCGCTCGCCGCCGGCGGGGTGCTGCTGTGCATCGCGGTCACCCAGCGCGCCCGCAGCTGAGCCGCCCGCCCCGGAGCGGCCGGCCCCCGCCGGGCGCCGGACGGGCCCCGAGCACGGGCCCCGTCCGGGTGCCGCCCCCGAACGGCGCGGGCCCATCCCGGGGCCGGCGCCGGCCCCGGGGGCGGCGGCGCGGATGCGCGTCGCGGACCCCGCCGTAGACTCGGAACCACGGACCACCGCCTTCGATGAGGTCGAGGAGGTCGATCCCGATGCGGGCACAGGTGGGCGATCAGCTGCTGGTGCACGGCAGGACCGTGGGGCAGCACGACCGGGTCGCCGAGGTCGTCGAGGTGCTGGGGCCGGAAGGCGCTCCTCCGTTCCGGGTCCGTTTCGAGGACGGGCACGAGACGGTGATGTCGCCGGGCCCCGACTGTGTGATCAGGCCGCACGAGCCCGTCTGACGGACCCGGGCGCCGCCCCCGCGACACCACGGCCGCCCGGCCGGAGGTCTCTCCGGCCGGGCGGCCCCGCCTACCCTCTCCGCCGTCGCGCGGCGTCCCGGTAGTGGTCGGCGACCACACGCGCCATCGCGCCGTTGCGGTCGGCCCCGACCTCCTTGGCGGAGAAGAAGCAGTGCCCGCGCACTCCGCCGTAGTCGCGGGTGAGTGTCAGATGCCGGGACAGCTCGGCCGGGTCCTGCCAGGGCTCGGGCTGGGCGGGGTCGCCCGCCTTGTAGAGGGCCTCGCCGATGACGAGGTCGACGCCCGTGCCCCGTACCAGCTCGTTCCACCAGGGCACCAGCTTGGCGTAGTCGGCGGCGCCGAAGCCGATGTGCCAGTAGATCTGCGGGATCACATGGTCGATCCAGCCCTGCCGGACCCATGTGCGGGTGTCGGCGTGCAGATCGTCGTAGGTCTGGACCCCGGCCCGGGTGTCCGAGCCGCGCGGGTCAGTGGAGCGGTTGCGCCAGACCGCGAAGGGGCTGATCCCGAACCGGACGCCCGCCCGGGTCTCCTTGATCCGCGCGGACATCTCCCGTACCAGCCGGTCGATGTTGTCGCGGCGCCAGGCCGCCCGGTCGGCGAAGCCCGAGCCGTACCGGGCGTAGGTCTCGCCGTCGTCGAAGCTCTGGCCCGCGACCGGGTAGGGGTAGAAGTAGTCATCGAAGTGGACGGCATCGATGTCATAGCGGCGTACGGCGTCGATCATCGCGTCCTGGACGAAGGCGCGGACCTCCGGGATGCCGGGGTTGTAGTAGAGCTTCCCGCCGTACGGCAGGACCCAGTCCGGGTGCTTGCGGGCCGGGTGGCTCTCGGCCAGCCGGGACGGGTCGGTGTGGGTGGCGACCCGGTAGGGGTTGAACCAGGCGTGCAGCTCCAGGCCGCGCCGGTGGGCCTCGGTCACGGCGGTGCCCAGCGGGTCCCAGCCGGGGTGCTTGCCCTGCGTACCGCTCAGATACTGCGACCAAGGCTCGTGCGGCGACGGCCACAGCGCGTCGGCGGCGGGCCGGACCTGGAGGACGACGGTGTTCAGCCGGCGGTCGACGGCGGTGTCGAGGTGGGCGAGCAGCTCACGGCGCTGCTGATCGGCGCCGAGGCCCGCGCGGGAGGGCCAGTCGCGGTTGGTGATGGTCGCCAGCCACATCCCCCGGAAGTCCCGGTACGACGCGCGGCCCCCGGCCGGTGACCGCTCCGGGGCCGCGGCGGCGTCCCCCGTGACCGTCAGCCCGGCGAGTGCGCCCGCCGCCGTGGCCACAAACCCTCTTCTCCCGAAATGCGCCATATGCACCCTCGCCTCTCTCGGTCCCTGCCGACAGCATGCCCGCCCCTGGCCGTCATCCACGGCACCGCGCGGAGTAACGTGCGAGGGTCGCGGTCCCGCCGGTGAGCCCGGCGGGGCCGCCCCCGCACGACCAGCACTGGATCAGCGAAAGGCACGAGGTGACGGACTCAATGGCCGACATTGCACGCGTCGGAGTGGTGGGCTGTGGCCAGATGGGCGCGGGCATCGCGGAGGTGTGCGCGCGCAGCGGGCTGGAGGTGAAGGTCGCCGAGACCACGGGCGAGGCCCTGGAGATCGGCCGGACCCGGCTCTACAACTCACTCGCGAAGGCCGCCGAGCGCGGCAAGATCACCGAGATGGAGCGGGACGCCACGCTGGAGCGGCTCAGCTTCACCACTGACCTCGGGGAGTTCGCCGACCGCGATCTCGTCATCGAGGCCGTCGTGGAGAACGAGCAGGTCAAGACCGAGATCTTCCAGGTGCTCGACCAGGTGGTCACCCGCCGCGACGCGATTCTCGCCTCCAACACCTCCTCGATCCCCCTGGTGAAGCTGGCCGTCGCGACCTCCCGGCCCGACCAGGTCATCGGCATCCACTTCTTCAACCCGGCCCCGGTCCAGCGGCTGGTGGAGCTGATCCCGGCGCTCACCACCTCCGAGGAGACCGTGCTGCGCGCCGAGGCCGTGGTGGAGAAGGTCCTCGGCAAGCACCCCATCCGCGCCCAGGACCGCTCGGGCTTCGTGGTGAACGCCCTCCTCATCCCGTATCTGCTCTCGGCGATCCGGATGTTCGAGTCGGGGATCGCCAGCCGCGAGGACATCGACAACGGCATGGAGCTGGGCTGCGCCCATCCGATGGGCCCGCTGAAGCTCGCCGACCTCATCGGGCTGGACACGGTCGCGTCGGTGGCGGACTCGATGTACAGCGAGTACAAGGAGCAGCTGTACGCCGCTCCCCCGCTGCTCCAGCGGATGGTGGACGCGGGGCGCCTCGGCCGCAAGACGGGCGCGGGCTTCTACCCGTACTCCTGACCCCGCCGGGCGCCCCGGCGCCACGGCCGGCTCAGCCGAGCCGCAGATGGTGGAGCATCAGCAGCCCGGCCGCCATATTGGCGGCCGGGACCTCACCGCGGGCGATCATGTCGGGCACCAGTTTGAGCGGAATCCACTCCCGGCGCGAGGACTCGAAGTCGTCCTCGGGGTGACCGGTCCAGACGGCCGAATCGGACCAGTAGAGGTGGTGGCGGGCGTCGGTGAGTCCGTTCGACGGCTCGACGCACATCAGCGGCTGGAGGGGACCCGGGCGCCACCCGGTCTCCTCCTCCATCTCCCGGGCCGCCGCCGCCGCGATGTCCTCGCCGTCCTCGACCACCCCGGCGGCCAGCTCCCACCCCCAGCTGTCCGTGATGAAACGGTGCCGCCACAGCAGCAGCACCTCATTGGCGTCGTTGACGGCGGTGGCGACCGCGACCGGGCGCATCCGTATCACGAAGTGGTCCAGCCGTCGGCCGTCCGGTAGAGCGACATCGGCCAGATTGACGCTGAACCAGCGGTTCTCATACACATTTTGTTCGTTCAAGTTCGTCCACTGCACGTTCTGGGCCACCTTTCGACCAGTAGGTGGCAACATCGCAGCAGCGGCCGGAGGGTCGGAAAAGCCATCCGCCGGGCATCCGGCGGGCGTCCTTCGGGCATCCGGCGGGCACGCGGCGGGCGTCCTTCGGGCCTCCTCCGGGCACCCCACCGGACAGCCCGCGCACGGCACCCCGGCCGGGCGGAGGGCGGAGCCCCGGCGCACCCGGCGCACCCGGCGCGGCTCGGCCGGGAGGACAGCCGGCTGTAGCCACAGCCTGGAGGACCGGATGATTGCCGAGACCATAGGTGCAGCGGTGTCGGC
>NZ_JBEOYB010000145.1:0-7213 GCF_040296845.1 Streptomyces sp. NPDC001985 | reverse complement strand
CAGACCGTTTTCCCATTCCGTTTCCGGACTTGGATTCAGATCCAGCGGCCAGTTGGACCGGCCTTTCGCCTTTCGGCTGCTCCGACTTTATCAGAAGCATTTCGGCCGAGCTAATCGGCGTCAGTGATTCCAAAGTCATGGAGTCGATTGGCTCCGCAGGAATTGAATTCCCGCTCGGAGCAAGAGAGACGTTAGCGGTTGCACTCGACCGTGTCCAGTCGGAGGCAACCGTTCAAATCTACCTCCCCACAGAAGCCGTGTCAACGGTTTTTGTGGGCGAGGAGGACACTAGCAGGTCGGCCAGGTCAGACGCACATCAGCCGGTGGCCCGTCCCCCGGTGGCTCGTCCACCTGGGGACGGACATACGGAAGGAGCGCAGGTTCACCGGCCACGGCGGCCGGGCGATGGATCGGGTGTCAGGGGAGGGCCGACGGTGGGGTTTCGAGGTGTTCGAGCTCGATGCCGGGTGCCGCGAGGACGACGTCACCGGAGAGGTGGACGGTGTGCTGCTCGCCCGTGTCCAGGGCGCTGACCTGGTATTCGTCCACGGTCAGGGGGCCACTGTCAGTGGTGTGCGCTTCACTCTTCAGCAGGGCCCAGGACTGGTCGAGCGTACGGGGGGCGAGGACGGGGTCCGTGAAGGCGACCAGGCGGACACGTGTCGCGGGGGCGCCGGGGGTCAGGCGCAGGAGACGGGCCGTGGCGATGAGGAAGGCGGGGGAGGTGCCGGTGAAGGCGTGGGCGGGGACATTGCCCTCGGTGGCGTGGGTGCCGGTGGGGTCGGTGCGGACCCAGGTGACGCCGTCGAGTGCGGCGCCACGGACCTGCCAGCTCGCGGCGTGGAGTTCGAGACGGATGGGGCGGCCGAGTTCGTCGAGGGCGAGGTCGACCGAGCCGGCGTGATCGCCGGAGGGGGTGGTGATCTGCGAGACATAGCGCCAGCCGGAGGGGCCGGGGGCGCACTGGAAGTGTTCTTCGCCGAGGGGGGTGTGATCGTGCGGATCGTGGAGCGAATATCGGCCGCGGGGCATGGGGGCGTGGGAGTCCTTGTGCGGTGTGGCTCGGGGCGGTGAGGTCGCCGAGGGGGATGTGTTCCCGCCTCGGCGGAGGTTCTCGCCCGGGAGCCGGGAGGCCGGGGCGGCGGGCGAGCCGCCGGGGGCGAAGGGGCAGGCCCCCGTCACGGGGGTGCGGGGGCCTGCCTCGGTACCGCCGGTGTGATCAGTAGCGGTAGTGGTCCGGCTTGTAGGGGCCCTCGACCTTGACGCCGATGTAGGCGGCCTGCTCCGGGCGGAGGGTGGTCAGCTTGACGCCGAGCGCGTCCAGGTGGAGGCGGGCGACCTTCTCGTCCAGGTGCTTGGGCAGGACGTAGACGTCGGTCGGGTACTCCTGGGGCTTGGTGAAGAGCTCGATCTGCGCCAGCGTCTGGTCGGCGAAGCTGTTGGACATGACGAAGGAGGGGTGACCGGTGGCGTTGCCGAGGTTGAGCAGTCGGCCCTCGGAGAGCACGATCAGGACCTTGCCGTCCGGGAAGGTCCAGGTGTGAACCTGGGGCTTGACCTCGTCCTTGACGATCCCGGGGATCTGGGCGAGGCCGGCCATGTCGATCTCGTTGTCGAAGTGGCCGATGTTGCCGACGATGGCCTGGTGCTTCATCTTGGCCATGTCGGCGGCCATGATGATGTCCTTGTTGCCCGTCGTGGTGACGAAGATGTCGGCTTCGCCGACGATCTCGTCCAGAGTGGTGACCTGGTATCCGTCCATGGCCGCCTGGAGGGCGCAGATCGGGTCGACCTCGGTGATGATCACCCGGGCGCCCTGGCCGCGCAGGGACTCGGCGCAGCCCTTGCCGACGTCGCCGTAGCCGCAGATCACGGCGACCTTGCCGCCGATCAGGACATCGGTGGCGCGGTTGATGCCGTCGACGAGCGAGTGGCGGCAGCCGTACTTGTTGTCGAACTTCGACTTGGTGACGGCGTCGTTGACGTTGATCGCCGGGAAGAGGAGGGTGCCGTCACGGTGCATCTCGTAGAGACGGTGGACACCGGTCGTGGTCTCCTCGGTGACACCGCGGATCTCGGACGCCAGACGGGTCCACTTCTGCGGGTTCTCGGAGAGGGTGCGGTTCAGCGTGCGGAGGATGTAGCCGTACTCCTCGCTGTCCGCGGTCGCCGGGTCCGGGGCCTCGCCGGCCTTCTCGAACTCGACGCCCTTGTGGACCAGGAGGGTGGCGTCGCCACCGTCGTCGAGAATCATGTTGGGGCCGCCGGTGGGCGTGTTGGGCCAGGTCAGCGCCTGCTCAGTGCACCACCAGTACTCCTCCAGCGTCTCGCCCTTCCAGGCGAAGACGGGGACGCCCTGCGGGTTCTCCGGGGTGCCCTCGGGGCCCACGGCGATGGCGGCCGCGGCGTGGTCCTGGGTGGAGAAGATGTTGCAGGATGCCCAGCGGACCTCGGCGCCGAGGGCCACCAGGGTCTCGATGAGCACGGCGGTCTGGACGGTCATGTGCAGGGAGCCGGTGACACGGGCGCCGGCGAGCGGCTGCTGGTCCGCGTACTCCTTGCGGATGGACATCAGACCGGGCATCTCGTGCTCGGCGAGGGTGATCTCCTTGCGGCCGAAGGCCGCGAGAGAGAGGTCGGCGACCTTGAAGTCCTGGCCGGCGGCGACAGTCGTCATTACGGGCTGCTCCTCGTGGTGGTGAGTGGTCGAGGGTGGGTACGGCTGGCTCTGCGGCGGCCGATGGGCGCAGGAATGCCCGGACCACGCGCAGTGCAGTCCGTCGGAGGCCCTCTCTCCACTCGGCCGGTCCGTGGAGGGACCGCCCGACCGCCATCAGCAGCGACGCCTGACTCTGGTCACGAATCTACACCGATCGGCACGGTGAGCCCCAGCCCGCCCGGGGGCGGGATCTGGCCAGATCATGGGGTTGTTGGCGGGACGGGCACCGGTCACCAGGGCTTTTGCCGACCCGGCGGCGGATTGCCCGGTCCGGGGCCGGAGTGCCTACCGCTCCGGGGATGGTGCAAACGTCGGGAGAAACACATACGGCCGGGAGAGTGCGGGGCCCGCGCGGGGGCGGCGGTCCGCCCGGGCGGTGCTCCGGGGTCACCGGGATGGAGGTGTGGGGGTGGGGTCCGGCGCGGGGGTCCGGTAGACGTCGGGCTCCAGATAGATGACGCGGGCGATGGGGCAGCCCGCGCGGACGCGCTCCTCGGCGGCGTTGATGGAGGCGGCGATCTCGGGGGCGGTGTCGTCGTTCGGTACCGCGATCTTGGCGGCGACCAGCAGCTCGTCCGGGCCCAGGTGCAGGGTGCGCATATGGATGATGCGGGTGACCCGGTCGCCGTCGACGAGGGCCTCCTCGATCTTCCGTACGTCGTCCGTGGTGGCCGACTCGCCCAGCAGCAGTGACTTGGTCTCGACGGCCAGGACGAGGGCGATGAGGATGAGGAGCACACCGATGCAGAGGGTGCCGATGCCGTCCCAGAGGCCGTCGCCCGTGGCGAGGGCGAGGCTGACGCCCACGAGGGCGAGGATCAGGCCGACGAGGGCTCCGAGGTCCTCCAGGAGCACGACGGGCAGCTCGGGCGCCTTGGACCTGCGGACGAACTCCTTCCAGGAGAGCGGGCCGCGGACCGCGTTCGACTCCTTGATCGCGGTACGGAAGGAGAAGGTCTCGGCGATGATCGCGAAGACGAGGACACCCACCGGCCAGTACCAGTTCTCGATCGCGTGGGGGTGCTTGATCTTCTCGTATCCCTCGTAGATCGCGAACATGCCGCCGACCGAGAAGAGGACGATGGAGACGAGGAAGGCATAGATGTAGCGCTCACGGCCGTAGCCGAAGGGGTGCTGCGGGGTGGCCTCGCGGCGGGCTCTGCGGCCGCCGAGGAGGAGCAGGCCCTGGTTGCCCGAGTCGGCGAGCGAGTGGACGCTCTCCGCCAGCATCGAGGAGGAGCCGCTGAAGAGGAACGCCACGAATTTCGCGACCGCGATCGAGAGGTTGGCCACCAGGGCCGCCACGATCGCTTTTGAACCGCCTGACGCGCTCATGAGTGCCGGGTGTCCCTTCGTCCGCCGGACCGGGGTGCCACCGCCGGACCGGGCCGGGCCGGGGTGCGGGGCGCGTCATTGTCGCAGTCCGGGACGGCGGCGCGGGGTCAGTTGGCGACCGTGGCGCGGAAGAGGGTGCCGGGGTCGGGTCCGTCGGCCGCGACACGGGTGGTCTCGCCCGCGGGGACGTAGACCGACTGTCCCGGGGTGAGGCTCAGTTGGCCTGCGGTGACGCGGCCGGAGGTGCAGAGCAGGATCTGCGGGGCGGCGACGGTGAGGTCGCGGACGGCGCCGGCCGGGGCCAGGAGATAGCGGGAGAGTCGGAACTCGTCGATCGGCGTGTCGTACAACTCCTCGCCGGATTCGGAGACCTCGGGGCGGAGGACGCCCGGGTCGGCGGCGTCGAAGCGGACGACGCGCAGGAGTTGGGGGACATCGATGTGTTTGGGGGTGAGGCCGCACCGGAGGATGTTGTCGGAGGTGGCCATGATCTCGACGCCCAGCCCGCTGAGGTAGGCGTGCGGGACGCCCGCGCCGAGGAAGACGGCCTCGCCGGGGTTGAGACGTACGTGGTTGAGGAGCAGGGCGGCGATGACGCCGGGGTCGCCTGGGTAGTGGTGGGCGATCTGGGCGTACGGGGTGTAGTCACCGCCGAGGCGTTCGGCGGCGGCGGCCGTCTCCGTGACGGTGGCCGCCATGTCCGCGCGGTCGGCGGTGAGGATCGCGGTGAGGACCTCGCGCAGGGCCGCGTCCGGCGGGTGGGCGAGGAGGGCGTCCGCGTACGGCTTGAGGGAGTCGACGCCGAGTCCGGCGATGAGGCTCGCGGTGTCGGCGGGCGGGCGGAATCCGCACAGGCCCTCGAAGGGGGTGAGCGCGCAGATCAGTTCCGGCTTGTGGTTGGCGTCCTTGTAGTTGCGGTGCGGGGCGTCGATGGGGATGCCCGCGCGCTGCTCGGCGGCGAAGCCCTCCTTCGCCTGCGCCAGATCCGGGTGGACCTGGAGGGAGAGCGGGGCGCCCGCCGCGAGGAGTTTGAGGAGGAAGGGGAGACGCGGGCCGAACGTGGCGACGGTGGCGGCGCCGAGTTCGCCCACGGGGTCGGCGGCGATGACATCGCCGAGCGGGCCGCGCTCCAGCCGGGAGGGGGCGCCGGGGTGGGCGCCCATCCACATCTCGGCCTGGGGTTCGCCGGTGGGGGTGTCACCGAGCAGTTCCGGGATGGCGGTCGTGGAGCCCCATGCGTAGGGGCGCACGGTGTTGGAGAGGCGGTCCATGTCAGCTTCCGTGTTTCCGGGGTGGTGGGGCGTGCTAAGTGGTGGTCGCCGGCGTCGCGAGCGTCAGATAGACGGCGGCGAAGTCGGTGACGGCGAGGAGTTCCGCGATGGACTCCAGCTCGCTGCCGTCCTCCGGTTCGAGTTCGCTGATCGGGGCGTCGTGGCCGAGGGCGAGCTCGCGGGCGGCGGGGGCGGCGGAGAGTCCGCCGGTGGGGCGGTCGCGCAGCAGGACGACCCGGGCGCGCAGGGCCTGGGACTCCTCGACGCGGTCGCGGAAGAAGTCCTCCGGGTCGGCGCCGGCGGCGAGGGCGCCCGCGAGGAGTACGCCGTGGGCGGGGAGGGCCTCCGGGAGCTCCGCCGCGAGGGCGGGGCGGCCGGCCAGCTCGGCGAGTACGGCGGCGAAGTGCCGGCCGACGGGGGCGGCGCCCGCTCCCTCGGTCCAGATGAGGGGGAGGCTCTCGGCCAGTTCGGCGGCGAGGGTCTTCGCGGGGTTGCTGTAGGTGGCGACGGCCGGGCCGCAGCGCTCGGCGGTGCGGTCGAGGCGGTCGGCGACCTTGGCGAGGGTCTCCGGCGGTGCTTCCAGGAGGCCGACGCGGTCGAGGAGCGCGAGGAGCGGGGTGAGCAGGGCCCAGAGGGTGCCGGGGGAGGCCGACGGCGTCTCCTCGTACGGCCCGTTCGGGGTGATGGTCAGGGGGACGACCAGTCCGTGCCGGCCATCGACCGACTCCGCGAGCGGGGAGGGCTTCGGGGCGACGGCGACGACGGTGCAGCCGCGCCGGTACGCCTGCTCGGAGAGGAGGTCGAGACCGGGCTCGCTGCCGTCGGTGGTGGGGATGAGAAGCAGGTCGAGGGAGCCCGCCCAGCCGGGGAGCACCCAGCGCAGGGCGCCGGGGGCGGCGGCGACACCGGTGGGGGCGAGGCGGGTGACGGGGGCGCCGGTGCCGGCGAGGGCGCCGACGAGGTCGGCGACGCCGGAGGCGGCGGTGCCGGAGCACGCGACCATCACGGCACGGGGGCGGCCCTCGGGCTTCAGCTCGGCGATACCGGCCTCGGCGGCGTGGCGGGCGGCGGTGCGGACACGGGCGCCGGCTTCGGCCGCGCCTCGCAGCAGGCCTCGGTGGTCGGCGCGGGCGAGGGTTTCCGGAGCGTCGAGGAGTGACTCGTCGAGCATGGGGTGGGGTCTCCGATCGCCGGGCGGTCGCGGGGCTGCGGGGGCGAGGTCTGCGAGGGCGGGGGGTGCGGGGCGTGGGAGGTGCGGGGTGCGGGCGCGGGGCTCGGTTGCCGTCTCTTGCCTCGGCCGCGTGGCGGCCTCGGGGCGGCCCGGTCCTGGAGCGCCCGCCGGGCGTCAGGCGGGGCGGGTGGCCTCGTCGACGAGGAGGACGGGGATGCCGTCGCGCACGGGGTAGGCCAGGCCGCAGTTCTCGCCGGTGCAGATCAGCTCGGGGGTGTCGGCTTCGGTGCGGTCGCTGAGCGGGGCGTGGCAGGCCGGGCAGGCGAGGATGTCGAGGAGGCCGGCTTCGAGCGGCATGAGGGTCCCTTCGGGGGGTGCTGTGGGGTGGGGTCCGGGGCGGGGGCTGTGGTGCGGTCCGTGGTGGGTGGATGGGCCACGTCAGCGTACCGCCGGGGGGAGAGGGGAGGTGCGATCTGGGGTGGTTGGGGTGGGGCGGGGGGTTTTGCTTCTGGGGGAAGGGTGCCGCATGTGGGGCGGGGTGGGAATGCGGGGAGGGGGGTTGGGGGGTGATCTTTTCTGAGGGTTCGCCTGGGGGGTGCGGGGGGTTTGCTTTGGGCGGGGGTGTCGCGCGGCGGGGGGTGTCCTGCCGGGCAACGAGGCCCGTTACGGCTCCAACTACTGCGGCGAGAGCAACTGCGTCAACACCTGGGACGCGGT
>NZ_JBEOYB010000144.1:0-7658 GCF_040296845.1 Streptomyces sp. NPDC001985 | reverse complement strand
CGCCGCGGCCTCCTCGGCTCTGCCCACACATCTGGCACGAACGCTTCCCCACAACATGCGCCCGGCCCCCCCCCCCCCCCCCGGCCCGGGCCCCGGGAGCCCGCTCCGCACCCGGTGCCCGGGAGCCCGCGCCGCACCCGGGGATGCGGCTGCCGGCGCACCGGGAGACCGTGGAGGTATGCCCTCCCACCCGCCGGTCATCGTTCACCCTCCGTCCCCCGGCGGCGGCCGCCGGGTCACCGTGCGCGGAAGGATCGCCGGGCTCGCCCACGGGCGGGGTGATCTCGCCGGGCTGCTCCGCACCGAGCTGGGGCTGCGCGCGGAGGTCATCGACCTCCAGGACCCCTCGGTGATCGAGTGGCGCGGCGGCGGCGCCGAGACCTGGCCGCGCCCCTGACCCGATCCTGGCCCGCGGGGTCCGCAACGCCCGCACCGTCCGCACCGTCCGCGCGAACAGAGAGAAGCCCCCGACTGGACGGGGGGGGTGTCCAGCCGGGGGCCGTATGGCGCGGAAACGAAGGGCGGTCGCCTCGCGGCGAGAGGCTCCCTGAGGCTTCAGCCGAACGATCTTCCTCAGGGGCTTTGGGCAGGGCCCGGGGACACTGTCCCCTCCGTAACCACATACCGCTCAACGGCACACCGTCCCAGGATGTTCCGGTATTTCCGTTAAGTGGAGTGTGACGTGAGCCACAGTACAGTGAATCCCCGCTCCTGGCTCGATGCCGGACGGGAGACACGGCGCGCGATGGAGTGACGATCCCGCTCAGCACCCCACCAGCACCCCACCAGCACCAGCACCAGCACCAGCACCGAGAAGCCCCCGGCCCTCAGCCGTCGGCGCCCGCGCTCGACCGTGTTGCCGCAGGTCCGTGCGTACCGCTAGGGTCCTCCCCGTGACTGCCGGGTCGGCCCTTCCGGGCCAGAAGCGAGTAGGGTTCCCGGCCCCGGAGTGAATCCGGGGCGGGTGAGAGCCCCGCCTTCCTCTGTCCTCCGCACCACCCCTCCCCACCCCCACGCCGTGCAGCGCGCTGTCCTCCGCGCGCGCCGGACACTCCTCCCCCCCACCGCACCCGTGACCGGTGTGTGCCCGCCCCTGGGGCACCCTGTCGCGCCGTGCGGCTCCCCGCCGTGCCCGTGAACGCCTCCGGGCGCACCTCTCCCAGAAAGCAGCGCATGCCCAACGACTTCAACCAGCGGATCATCGAAGAGTTCCGAGCCAACGCGGGGCGGGTGGGCGGCCCCTTCGAAGGAGCCCGGCTCCTGTTGCTGACCACCGTCGGAGCCCGCTCCGGGCAGCCGCACACCACCCCCGTCGGCTATCTCCCCGACATCGGCGGACGGGTCCTGGTCATCGCCTCCGCGGGCGGCGCCGCCCGGCACCCGGCCTGGTACCACAATCTCCTGGCCACTCCCCGGGTCACGGTCGAGAGCGGGGGCTTCATCCACGAGGCCGAAGCCGTCGTCCTGGAGGGCGCGGACCGCGACCGCGCCTTCGCCCGTGCCGTCGAGTCCGACCCCGGCTGGGCCGAGTACCAGGCGAGGACCGAGCGGACCATCCCCGTGGTCGCCCTCCAGGAGATCCCCGGGCCGCCGAACGTGCCCGGGGCCGCCTCCGCCGGCGAGACCGTCCGCTGCTCCACGGAGTCCTCCGGAACGAACTCGCCCTGATCCGCGAGGAGATCGCCGCGTCGGGTCCCACCCTGGGAGCCCAGGCGCGGATCAACTGTCCGGCCGTCTGCCAGGGCCTGCGCAACCACCACACCGGTGAGGACCGGATGATGTTCCCGGCCCTCGGCGAACACCACCCCGGGGCCGCCCCGGTCCTGGACCGGCTGCGCCGGGAACACGAGGAGACAGCCGCCCTGGTGGAACAGCTCCGGCGGACCGTCTCCACGGAATCGGCGGACCCGGCCCTCCTCCGGGAGGAGGTCGAACACCTCACCCGCGAGCCGGAGCGCCATCTCGACCACGAGGAGGAGCAGTTGATCCCGCTTCTCGACGGGTGAACCCGCCGGATCACGGTCACGGGCCTGCTATGGGTTCCCCGGTATGACCGCACTCGGACTCGGACCCGTCGCCTGGCCGCCGGCCCCGATCAGCACGGAGCGGCTCGTGCTCCGCGAGCCCGAGGCCCGGGACCGGCCCGGGCTGATCGACCTGCTCGCCTCACCGGAGGTGCACCGCTACCTCGGTGGCCCCCGGCCGCGTGAGGAGCTGGAGCGCGCGATACCCGGGGCGCCCGACCGGCGCCCCGGGCTCTTCGTCGTCGATCTCGGAGGAGCGATGATCGGCCAGGTCACGCTCACCAAGGACACGGGATACCTCCCCCGGGCCGCGGGCGCGGCCGAACTCGGCTATCTGTTCCTGCCGGAGGCATGGGGGCGCGGATACGCCGCCGAGGCGTGCGCGGCCGCACTCGGCTGGTTCGACGACGCGCTTCCCGGCGAACCGGTGGTGCTCGCCACCCGGACCGCCAACGCCCGCTCCCTGCGCCTCGCGGCGAGGCTGGGGTTCACCGAGGTGGAGCGGTTCGAGGCCTACGGCGCCGAACAGTGCTACGGCGTCCGCTCCCCGGCCGCGCCGCCCGGCTGAGCCGGCCCGGCCGGGGCCGTGAAGACGAGATCCGCCGCCGGGACGGTCACCTCGGCCTGTCCGCTGAGGGCCCAGGCCGCGACCCGGGAGACCGAGGCGGCGGGGATCTCCTCGCTGATCCCGGGCGCCGCCGGGATGTTGTGCGTCGCGTGCGCGTCGTGCGGCAGGACGACCCGGAACCCGAGCGCGAGCGCCGTCCGGACCGTCGCCTGGACGCACATCTCCGACATCACTCCGCAGACGGCGATGGACCGCACCCCCGCATCGGCCAACAGCCCGCCCAGCGACGTGCCGTCGAAACCGTCGGCCCTGGTCTTCCGGACCACCGGATCACCGCTGCCCGCCTCCACGGGATGGTGCAGTTCCCAGCCGGGTGTGTACGGCTCGTCATCGGCCCCGGCCGCTCCGTCGTTCTGCACCCGCACCACCAGCGCCCCGCTCCGCCGGGCCCGTTCCATCAGCCATCCCGTCCGTTCCAGCAGTCGCGCCGCCCCGGGCACGGCCCGGTCACCGCGGACATGCGCCGTCTGGACATCCACGACGATCAGGGCTTCCAGCCCGGTTGTGCGCTCAGTCATACGGCCATCATGATCGTCCCCACCGTGCGGCTCCACCCGGTTTCCCGGCGGCGGTGCCCCGCTCCGGACCCCGCGCGCTACCGCCAGGTCGCGGTGTCGGGGTCGACGCCGTGGGCGCGCGCCGCCGCGTCGACGATACGGCGGAACCACGCGGCGAGGCCGGCGCGGATGCCGTCGTAGTGGGCGGAGAACGCCGGATCGGCCTCGTACATCCGGCCGAGGCAGACCTGCATCGGCCGGGTGAGGGGGAAGTACGAGGCGAAGACCTCGCGGTGCCGTTCGACGAGCCGGTTCGCCTCGGGGCTGCCGGGCGCGACACCCGCGTCCATCGCCTCCCCGAGGGCGCGGTCGAGACCGGCCATCGCGTCGGCGACGGCCCGCCACTCCTCCGGGCCGCGCGAGGCCGAGCGCTCGGCGTACTGGAGCCACTGCGGTGTGTCTCCGTACCGCTCACGGGCCTGCGCGGGCCAGTCGGGGTTCCACCGAGGGCCGAAGACCGCGGCCTGCTGTTCGACGGTCAGCAGCAGGCCCCGCTCATGGGCGTCGATCATCCGGTCCAGGCCGGCGCCGAGCTGCTGGAGGCGGTCGATCCGTTCGGTGACCTGGGCGCGCTGCGCACGCAGCGCGCCGGGCACATCCGCCGCCGAGTCGTCCAGGACGGTCCGAATCCTGTCCAGGCCGAGACCGGCCTCACGGTAGACGACGATGCGGTGCAGACGCTCCAGATCAGCGGCGGTGTAGAGCCGGTATCCGGCGGCCGTGCGGAGCGACGGTCGCGCCAGCCCGATCTCGTCCCAGTGGTGCAGCGCCCGGACCGTCACACCCAGCCGGGCCGAGACCTGACCGACGGTCAGACCACCGGTGACGCCGCTGCCGTCGGTGCCGTCCGTGCCGTCCGTGTGCGCGACGTCAGCGGTGTCAGCCGGCGTCCGGCGGGGTGATCCCCATGGCTTCAAGGTTCCGTGCCTCCTGACTGGCCGGATCGAAGGGTTTCGCCGCGGTGAGGACGATCCGCGCGTTCTCGGGAGTGATCACCTCGATGTCGCGGGTGTTCCAGGGGGTGTCCCGTGGACCGTCGACCGACTCCGGGCGCAGCGTACGGCACGCCTCGGCCAGGGAATCGATCTGGCTCAGCACACACGCGAAACTGAGGCTCATCGCCGGCGCGCGCTCCGGTGCGTTCGCCGCCGGGACCAGGAGGACGTCCTGGAAGGCCCACCGGCGCAGATGCACCAGCCTGTCGGGGATGGTGAACAGCTCGAAGAACCCGAGCCCACGGGTCCAGAACTCCACCGACGCCGCCAGGTCGCCCGTCGGGATCGTCGCGAACGCGGGCATTCCGTAGATGCCGCGGAACAGTTCCGGAGGAACGGCGTCCGGGCCGGGATCGGGTACGGGACTCATCTCGAACGCGTTGTAGTGGTCGCTCATGCACCCCACCCTCCAGCCTCACGCGGCGTGAGGGTCAAGCCCGTTCCCCGAGGGGCCGGCACGGACCCCGCCGCCCGGGGGCGCCCTCCCGTCACAGATGACGGGAGAAGAACGCGACCGCGTCGGCCGCCACCCGGGCGCGCACGGGCCCGGCGCCCTCGATGTCGTCGGCGAACTCGTAGTGGCCCACCCCCGCCCCGACACAGCGCGTCTCGGCGCCGGGTATCCCCTCCCCGTACACCAGGGCGTTCCGCGGGCCGGGCGAGTTGTCGTCCGCGCCGCCCCACCGGACGGCGACCGGGCGCCGTACGCCGGCCAGGCTCGGCACATCGATCAACTGGCCGATCGCCGGGGAGATCAGAAACGCCGCCGCGACCCGGGGGAGCGAGACATCCGCTCCCGAACCCTCCAGCCGCCGTTCCAGTTCGGCCGCGGGCACCCGGGCCCGCAGCGCGGGGACCAGGCCGGGGAACTCCGGGAGCGGGGGAGCCGGGACCAGTCCGTGGAGCACCGCCGAGAGCCGCTCGGGGGCGAGCCGCGCGCCCACCAGGGCCGCCGCCGTGTAGCCGCCGAGCGAGAAGCCCGCCGCGCCCACCGGACCCAGCTCCCGCTCCCGCTCCAACTCCGCGAGCGCGAAGGAGAGATCGCGCGGGCGCTCCCAGACGAAGGCGAATCCCTCGGGCAGGGAGCGGTCCACCGCGTTGTTGCCGTGGTGATCCGCGCCCACGACCAGGAACCCCGCCCCGGCGAGGGCCTCGGCCAGCCACGCGAGGTCCCGGGCGCGGCCACCGGTGCCGTGGGAGAGCAGCACCACGGGCGGCGCGGCCCGCCGGGGCTCGGCCTCCGGCTCCGGCTCCCAGAGATGAATGCGCACCGGACGTGGTCCGTCCGTGTCCCAGCCGGTCCGGCTGTGGTCGAGCAGTTCGCGTATGACGGGTTCGCGCATGCCCGAACCCTAGATCGCCCACCGGAACCGCCGCCAAACGGCGCGCCGCCCGGCGCCCCCGGCGGCCCGGCCCCCCGACCGGGTCGCCGCGGCCCGCGGACGGCAGGCTTACTGTATCGGGGAACAGTAGGGCCCGGCAGGTCGCAAAGCAGCCGCCGGCTGGCCGGAACCCGGTCCCCCGGTGGCGTACCGCGCACCCCCGAACGGCGGGGTATGAGCGGGCACCGGGCGCGGTACGAGTGAGGTGCGCGCGCACGGCGGGACGGCGTGTGCCGGGCCGGAGCGGCCCAGCGCCGGGCCCGGAGAGGAGAGCCCCCCATGTCCTTCACCGACGAGGAGACCGCCTATCTCCAGTCCCAGCCCCTGGCCCGCTTCGCGAGCGTCTCCGCCGACGCCCAGCCCGATGTGGTCCCGCTGGCCTACGAGTTCGACGGTACGCACCTCTGGGTCGGCGGCACGGGCCCGAGCGTGCTCCGGACCCGTAAATTCCGCAATGTCCGCGCGGGGAACAGCAAGGTCGCCCTGGTCATCGACGACCTGGTCTCCTTCAGCCCCTTCATCGCGCGCTGCATGAGGATCTACGGCACGGCCCGGGAGCCGTTCGAGCGGGTGGGCCCGGCCGGCCCCGGGACGTATATGCGGATCACCCCCACCCTCTCCTGGAGCTGGAATCTGGCGGGCCTTCCGGCGGGCGACACCTGGTACGAGCCGGTGCGCACCGTCCACGCCCCGCCCGCCGGAGGCTGAACCCGCGCCCGGCCCTGCACGGGGTGTGACCGTGTCAAGGCGTGCCGGAGTGGCCGAAATCAGCGGGAAGAGGCCGAGAAGGTAGCCATCGGCCTGGTCGGGGCTTGCCCGGCGCCACCCGGGCGACCTAGGGTGAATGCGCTTTCATAACGCAAGAGCAAACGGTCACAGGACACAAGAAGCGGACGGTCGGTCGGGTGAGCACCCCCACTGTGTACGACGTTGCCGAACGATCGGGCGTCTCCATCGCGACGGTCTCGCGGGTCTACCGGAACCCGGACTCCGTCCGGGCCCAGACCCGGGACCGGGTCCTGGAGGCGGCCCGGGACCTCGGCTACGTCCCCAGCGGCAGCGCGCGCGGGCTGGCCAGCCGGACCACCGGAGTGCTGGGGCTCTGCTTCCCCGACTACGCGGACCCGGACGCCGAGGCGGACGGCGCCGACGCGGAGGACGACGACTCCGCGGTGATGCTCTACTCGGACCAGATCATTCGCGGAATGGAACGGGCCGCGCGGCGCCACGGGTACGCCCTGCTGATCGCCGCCTCCCTCGAAGGGGGCCCGCAGAGCCTGGTGGAACAGGTCGCCGGGCGGGTGGACGGCTTCGCCGTGCTGGCGCGGACCGTGCCCACCGAGGACCTGGAGGTCATATCGCGCCGGCTGCCGGTGGTGATGCTGGCGGGCCCGCGCGAGATCGATCACCTGGACCACATCGAGGTGGCGAACGCGGACGGCGAGCGCGAGCTGACCAGGCATCTGATCGAGGATCACGGGCTGCGCCGGCTGGCCTTCGTCGGGGGCGAGGCGGACTCGCCCGACGCCGAGGCCCGGTTCGCCGGTTTCCGCGCGGCCTGCGGCGACGCGGGGCTCCCGGTGCCGGACGAGCCGGCCGTACGGGCCCCGATGATGACCGCGGCCGAGGGGGAGCGGGCCGCGGCGGAGCTGCTCGGGCGCGCGGGCGAGCGCCCGCAGGCGATGCTCTTCGCCAATGACCAGATGGCCGTGGGGGCCCTGCACGCGCTGGAGCGGCGCGGTGTGCGGGTGCCGGAGGACATCGCCGTGACGGGCTTCGACGGCATTCCGCTGAGCCGGATCGTGCGGCCCGCGCTGACGACCGTGCGGCAGCCGATGCGCCGGCTCGGGGAGGAGGCGGTCGACCTGCTGGTGCGCCGGCTGCGGGACCGCACCCGGGAGCCGGTCTCCCTGATGCTCCCGGTCTCTCTCGCCCGCCGCTCCAGTTGCGGCTGCCCGCCCCCGGCCCGGGGCTGACCCCGGCTCCCGCCCCGCCCGGCTCCCGCCCCGCCCGGCTCCCGCCCCGCCCGGCTCCCGCCCCGCCCGGCTCCCGCCCCGCCCCGGCGGCCTGCC
>NZ_JBEOYB010000143.1:0-7749 GCF_040296845.1 Streptomyces sp. NPDC001985 | reverse complement strand
CCCGGTTGCCTCTGGGGTGACGGGGCGTGGCTGGCCGCTCCGGCGGCCTATCCGGGGCCCCCCGGGGCCGTTCGGCGGCTTTTTCGTGGGTACGGGGGGGGTGCCCGCCCCCCGGGCGCGGGACACCGCGCCGTCGCGGACGCCCCCCTGGGGGCGCCCGCTGTTCAGGGGGAGACGGCGGCCGGGATCTGCTCGGCGCTCCCGTCGCCGCCGGGGGCCGGGCCGGC
The DNA here is from genome assembly GCF_040296845.1 of Streptomyces sp. NPDC001985. Classification (NCBI taxonomy): domain Bacteria; kingdom Bacillati; phylum Actinomycetota; class Actinomycetes; order Kitasatosporales; family Streptomycetaceae; genus Streptomyces; species Streptomyces sp. NPDC001985. Next base: position 7,522 of record NZ_JBEOYB010000143.1, on the reverse strand, counting down.
GGCGGTGCGCGCGGGCGGCTCCCCGCCGTGCGGTGCGGCCGTGCGGGCGCTCTCATGGAGGTCCCGGCCGCGGATGAAGGCGTACCCCACCACCGCGCCGACCGCGGAGACGGCCGCGCACATGATCATGACATCCGTCAGACCGTCCACGAAGGCGGTGCGCGCCGCCGCGTCGAGGGCGGCGGCCAGCCCTTCCGGTGCCCGGCCGACGGCCTCGGCCGCACCGCCCGCCGCGACCGCCTCGCCGAACTCCTCAGCGTTGGGGCCCAGTTGGCGCCCCGCCTCGGACTCGGTGAACAGATGGGTCACCCGGCTCTGGAAGACCGCCCCGAACCCCGCGATACCGACGGCGACGCCCACCTGCTGGAAGGTCTCGCTGATACCCGAGGCCATGCCCGCCTTGGACGGCTCCGCCACCGCGATGGAGAGGGAGGCGCGCGGGGGGTTGAACAGCCCCATGCCCAGGCCGATGCCGACCATGGCGGGCAGCAGCGCGGTCCAGGTGGTGTCCGGGCCGGTGAGCGCGACGAGGGTCAGCCCGGCCGAGATGAGCGCGAGCGAGGTTCCCACCAGCAGCCGCTGCGGCACCCGGGTCGTCAGCGATCCGGCGACGGCGGCCGCGAGGAACAGCGTCAGGGTGAGCGGCAGGAAGCGCAGCCCCGTCTCCCACGGGGAGAAGGCCAGCATGTTCTGCACGTACGAGACCAGCAGGAAGAGCGCCGACATGGTGGCGGCGGCACAGAGCAGGGTCACCACCGACAGCCCGTTGAACGTGACGTTCCGGAAGAGCGAGAGATCGAGCATGGCCCGGTCGCCGAGCCGGCGCTCGACGGCGCAGAACACCCCGAACAGCACGACGGACACCAGGAACAGGGAGACGATCGGCGCGCTGCCCCAGCCGTCGGCCTCGCCCCGCAGCAGTCCGAGGACCAGCAGGGTCAGCGCGCTGGAGAAGAGGACCAGGCCCCACCAGTCGACCCCGGGCGCCGACTCCGCGCGGGACTCGCGCATCCGGAGGGCGCTGATGGCCAGTGCCGCCAGCCCGACCGGAACATTGACCAGGAAGATCCAGCGCCAGTTGATCCCGTCGGTGAGGGCGCCGCCGATCAGCGGCCCGAAGGCGATGGAGAGGCCGACCACTCCGCCGAAGATCCCGAAGGCCCTGCCCCGGTCCCTGCCCTGGTACTCCTGTCCGATCAGCGCCGGGCCGATGGCGAAGAGCACGGCGCCGCCGAGGCCCTGGAGGCCGCGGGCGACGGAGAGGGAGGTGGTGTCCGGAGCGAGCCCGCAGGCGAGCGAGGCGAGCAGGAAGACGACGAAGCCGACGTTGAACACCCGCTTGCGCCCCAGCCGGTCCGCCAGCGAACCGGCCGTCAGCAGCACCGCGGCGAGCCCCAGCGCATAGGCGTCGAGCACCCACTGGAGGGAGGTGAAGTCGGCATCGAAGGTCTCCCGGATGTCCGGGAGCGCGACGTTCACCACGGTCAGGTCGAGCAGCAGCATGAACGTGGCCACACACACCACGGCCAGTGTCCATCCCCGCCCCGCGCCGACGGCGCCGGGTGGGTCCGCCCGGCGTGCCGTCCGGTTCGTTCGTTCCGACATCGTTCCCCCGTTGTTCGGATGATCAATAATCTCAATCGTTGGTAATCTCTACGATCCAAGAAGCTATGAATCCATCGGTCAACTGTCAATGAGCACAAGGGATGTGCCGCGACTTCGGCCGAAAACCGCCCGGCAGTGGACCGCTCGGCCTTGGACCGCCCGGCAGTACCGCTCCACGGGGCCGGCACGGCGGCTTGCGTCCGGCGCGGACTCCGGGTTCCGAGGAGCGGGGCCTCCTCTCACCGGGGCGCGCCCCGTCCGGCCACCGGACCCGCGCCCCCGAGGACATCGGCCGGCTCCGCGCCATCGGCGGACCGCTGCGCGCCCCGTCCGGCCATCGCGGACGTCAGCGGCTCCGCCCAGGGTCCTCGATCCCGCACCGGCCGGCCCCGGCGACGGCCCCACCGGGTCCTCGCGCGGCCGGCGCGGCGGCGGATCGGCGAGCCGGCCGAGCGCATCGGGCGGCTGTCGAGGCCGCGGGCGCGTCTCATGGCCCCGTTGACGGGCCCTTTCGGCGGCCTCTTCGACGAGCCGCCACCGCCGCCCGTGCCACCGGCCCGTCGGTACGCCGGTGGAGTGCCCGCCGCCGGGAACACGGTCCGGGGCCAGGGCGTTGGCCGGGAGGGAAGGACATGGGCGGGACTGGAGGGTGGTGGGAGTCATGGCCGGTGACAGGGCGATCCTGTACGTGGCGGAGCCCGACGGGCCGGTACGGACCGGGCCCGAGGGCGGGGGGACGGTCATCCGGGCCGTACCGACGGAGGACGCCGCGGTGGAGACCGCGGTCGCCCTGGTGGAGGGCGGCGTGGAGACGATCGAGCTGTGCGGGGCGACGGGGTTCCCCTGGGCGGCGCGGGTCGGGGCGGCCGTGCGGGGCCGGGCGCGCGTGGGCACGGTGGCCTTCGGCTTCGAGTCGCTGATCGATGCGGCCCGCTTCAAGGAGCGCGCCACCGCCGGTGAGGCGCTGACGACCCTGTTCCTCTACCTCCAGGAGGGCGCCGACCCCGCCGCGGACCGGCTGGAGCGCCCGGACGGCTCCTCCCGCGCGCTCTTCGTCGCCGTCCCCGACCCGGCGGCGGGCGCCGCCGTGGCGGCGGAACTGGCGGCGGAGGTGCAGCTGATCGAGGTGTACGGAGGGTTCGGTCCCGCCGGCACCGCCGCGGTGATCGAGGCCGTGGGCGGGCGCGTCCCGGTGGGTGCCGCCGTCCACTCGGAGCCCGCGCCGACCGCTGTGCCCGCCGGGCGGTAGCGGGGGATCGGCCGCGCGGCCGGCGACGGGGACTGGAAGTCGTGGCCGATGCCCGCCCGGCACCCGTTCGGCGCCCGGCTCGCAGGGGGGCCGCCCGGCCTCCCGGAAGGGCGGGGCCGCACAGGGCCGGTGAGGTGAGATCGCGGATTGTCCGCGCGGCCCGGCGCGGGAACCGTCCTCCGCGCCGGGGGTGTGGATAGCCTCGGGCCATGGCTGACACTTTCGACCACGCCCCGGCGGTGTGGACTGCGGCGCGGCTCCGGGAGGCCCTCGCGGCCCTGCCGGACGACACCCCCCTCCACATCGGAGTCGCCGACGACCCCGGCGACTTCGACGGCTACAGCGAGTACGCCCTCGTGAATCTCGAACCGGTGGAGAAGGACTCCGCCGGGCGGGCCGGTTCGCCCGCGACCGTCGAGTACACCCTCTTCGCGGACTTCAAGGCGGGGCAGTACCACCGCGACCCCGTCTGACCCGCCGTCCGGGGCCGGTGTTCCACCGCGACCACCGGCCCGGGTGCGGAGACGGGCCGTGACCGGCGCGGCTGTGGTGAGTGCCGCCGGGAAGCGGCCCGCCAGCCGTCGGTACCGGGTCCGGGCGGTCCGCCCCGACGTCCGGAAGCACTCTGGAGCCCGGAGCCCGGAGCCCGGAGCACCCGCCGCCCGCCGGACGGACCGGACCCTCCCCCGCGCCCCGCTGTCGCGCCGCCCCCCCCGGCGCCCGTGCGGTGCGCCGCAGCGCGCCGAGGCCCTCCTCCCGTACCGGCGGCTGATCACCGGACCGGGCCGGACCGGGGTACGCGCCCTTGACCCCCGGGCGATTCGCCCCGCCCAACCCCCGTTCCGCCCCTTCCCGTACATCCGTCCACCCCTGCCCCCGCTCCCACTCTGTCGAAGAGGCTCCGAGGCACCCGGCCGGAGGACGGATCTCCCGTTCCCCGGTCACCGGCCCGCCGGCTCGGGCATCCTCGGACCGTCGACACGAAGGAGGAGACATGACGTGGCAGACCGACGAGTTCGGGACGTCCCACGAGGGCAGCGCGGGGGCGCTCCTGGCCGACGGCAGTGAGCCCGATCCGGTGTACCTGGACACCGGGAGCGGCTCCACCGTCCACAGCACCCGTGAGTGGTGGGCGTACGACGGCACACGGGGCACGCCCCGGGCGGCCGAGGTCCGGGGTTCGTGCTCGTGCGGCTGGCGCGGCACCGGCCGCTATCCCATCGACTGGTCCCACACGATCGAGGACCGCCCCCATCTGTTCGGCACCTCCGGGCCCCGGCACGACTGGGACCGCCACATCGGCGAGGTCGAGGCCCGCTCGGTGCCCCTGCCCGCCGAACTGGCGGGCCTGCTGGAACGCGTGGACGGGCACCTCGCCTCCCTGGCCGAGGAGGAACCGCTCGCCGCGCTGCGGGCCGTGGCCGCGCTGGAGCGCACCACCTGGCGTGCCGGCCGGAGCGCCGCCCGCAACACCGAGGTGGACGAGGTGCCGTGGGACGCGGTGGGAACGGCGCTCGGGCTGACCGAGTCGGCCGCCCGCTCCCGGCTGACGGGCTATCTGCTCCGGCACTGATCCGGCGGGCAGGCGCACGGCCCGGCCCCCGCCGGTGAGCGCACGGCACCGGGCAGCGCCCGGCGGAGCCGTGCCGGCGCCGCGCGCACCCCCGGTTCACGGCCCGAGGCAACCCTGGGCCATCAGCGGGCATCTCCCTGGAACAGGGGAGCAATCCGGGATTCCCGGGATGCCTGAGCAAGCTGATGACAAGGAGAGCAGCCTTGATCCGTGTCTCGCGCATGGTGACCGCCGCCACGGTGGTCCTCGCGCTGGCAGTGGGGTCGGCGGAGCCGGCGCACGCGTCGCCGGGGGCGCTGCCCGCCGGGCCGTCCGCCGGCACCCGGCCGCCCGCACCCGATGGCCCCGGTGGCAGCGGACTTCCGGCCGGGTGGCAGCTCACCGGCGCGGGGGCCGGGAAGCAGTTGGTCTGGGCCGCCGCCGAGCCGGTGCCCATGGGCGACGCCCGGGTCGAGTTCCACACCGGACAGCGGCTCATCGGCCGCCCGGTGGCGGACGAGGACCGGCGCACCTTCCGGCTGCGGCTCGACGGCGCGTCCCCCGGGGAGCCGGACGAGCTCCGCGTGATGGCCGGCGGGCGCCGCCTCGACGGCCCCGGGGCCGCTTCCGCCCCGGACGCCCGGCTCCCCGCGGCCCCGGTGAAGCCGGCGGCCCCGCTGCCCGTGAACCAGGTCGACCCCGGTGTCCCGGGCAAGTACCGCACCGTCAGCGGTGAGTACACCCTCGACGCGGTACGCCTGCCCGGCTACCCCGCGCCGGTGGAGATGCGGGGGGTGGTGGTGGCACCGGCCGGCGCGCCGGGACCCCGCCCGCTGGCGCTGTTCCTGCACGGCCGTCACTACACCTGCTTCAGCGCCCGGGGCAACGAGGGCTCCGCCTGGCCCTGTGAGAAGGGAACCCGGCCGGTCCCGAGCCACCGCGGCTATCTGCACGACCAGAAGCTCCTCGCCTCCCAGGGCCATGTGACGGTGTCCATAGCCGCCAACGGGATAAACGCCCAGGACGAGGGCGCGGAGGACGGCGGCGCACAGGCCCGTTCGTCCCTGGTCCGGCTCCATCTCGCCCGGTGGGCCGAGTGGGCCGCCGATCCGGCCGGGGCGCCGGCGGAGGTGCGCGCGGCGGCGGCCGCGGCCGACCTGTCCCGGGTGCTGCTGGTCGGTCACTCCCGGGGCGGCGAGGGTGTCAACCGCGCCGCGCTCGACAGCCGTTTCCGGCCACCCGCCGCCCAGGACGGCTACCGGGGAGCGGTGCGCTGGCGCATCCGCGGCACCGTCCTCGTGGGTCCCACGATCTTCGGGCACAACCCCGCCCCCGACACACCGTCGATGACCATCCTGCCCGGCTGCGACGGAGACGTCTCCGACCTCCAGGGCGAGATGTATCTCGACAACAGCCGTGGCCTGGGCAGCGGCACCGCCCTGAACAGCGCGGTCTACATGGTCGGTGCCAACCACAACTTCTTCAACAGCGAGTGGACACCGGGACAGGCCGAGGCGCCCGCCGATGACGACTTCTGGCCCGACGACGAGAACCCCGACGCGGTGTGCGCACCCGGCACCGGCACCCGGCTGACCGCGCGGCAGCAGCAGACCGCGGGCTCCACCTACATAGCCGCGGCGGCCCGGCTCTTCGTCGCGGGCGACGACCGGGTGCGCCCCCTGCTGGACGGCTCGGACCGGCGCGCCCCCTCGGCCGGCCCCGCGCGGGTGCTCAGCCACGCCGTCGGCGGCAACCGCACCCCGGCCCTGCTGCCCGGCACCTCGGTCTCCGTGACCGGCGGCCGGCTGTGCGAGCAGGTGACCGACAAACCCCGGCAGGCGTGCCTGCCCTCCCGGTGGGACGGCCGATCACCGCACTTCGCCGGCTGGGACGCCTACCCCGAGCCCGGCCGCCACGCGGTCGCGATGCGCTGGTCGGAGGCCGGTGCACCGGTACGGGCCACTCCCGCCCGGCCGTTCTCCGTCTCGGGCGCCGAGGCGCTGGCCCTGCGGGTGATCGTGCCGCCCAACACCACCGGCACCCGGCTGGACATCGCCCTCACCGACGCCTCGGGCCGCCGCGCCACGCTCGGCCGGGTCCGGGCCGACGGACTGCCGGGCACCGGGCGGACCGCCTCCCACTGGGCCCGTGAGGTCCGTGTGCCGCTGGCCGCCGCCGTCAGGGCCGGACTGAACCTCAAGCAGGTGAAGGCGGTGGAGCTGATCCCGCGCACCACCTCCGGGCAGGCCTGGCTGATGGACGCGTGGGGCTGGCGCCCCGGCACACCGGCGGTGCGGACGGTGGACATGCCGCGCGTGGACGTCGGACGGCTGACGGTCAAGGAGGGGAACTCGGGCGTCCGGGTCCACCATGTCCCCGTACGGGTCTCCGGGAAGGGCACCGGCCAGGTCCGGGCGTTCGCCTCCCGGCCGCGCGCGGACGACACCGCCGTCTCCACGGTGACGGTCGGCGAGCGCGGCCGTGCCGTCAAGGCCGCCATGAGGGTCACGGGCGACACCCGCTACGGCTACGCCTCCGGACAGACCCTGTACGTCAAGGCGGTGCGCGGGGCGGTGGTCGGGTCCCACTCCGGCGGGACGACCGTGGAGGACGACGATCCGTTGCCCCGGATCACCGTGAAACCGGTCACCGACCACGTCACCGAGGGCGGAAGCCTGACCTGGCGCGTGTCGCTGTCCGCGCCCACCGAGACGGAGTTCGGGGCGGCGGGATTCGCCTTCCTGCCGGCCGGCGACGGGACGGAGCTCTCCACCCTGGACGTCGACGGGCGGTGGCTGGAGGAGAACCTCTGGGAGCCGCGGAACCCGGAGCGGCCCCTGTCCGAGCTGCGGGCGCATCTGACACCCGCGATCCCCGCCGGAGAGCTGAGCGCGGAAGTGAGCGTTCCCACCGTCAGGGACCGGGTGAGTGAACCGGAGGAGTCCCTGCGGATGCAGCTCATGGTCCACGGCGACACACCGGAGCCCCAGGGTCCGGTGATCACCGCCACGGTGAAGGACGCGCCGTCCGTGACTACTACCGCCTCCCACTCCCACCACCTGTCCCCCGCCTTCCCCGGCCGCGCCCCCTGGGGCACCGCCGGCAAGCTGCGCGCC
>NZ_JBEOYB010000142.1:0-7865 GCF_040296845.1 Streptomyces sp. NPDC001985 | reverse complement strand
CACGGTGCGGATCGACGACAACGGGCGCCCGTTCCGCACCAGCGCGGTGCGGGACGGACCCGTCCACGAGTACGACACCGGCACCGGCGGCTGGGCGCGGACCGGGCCGGCGGGGGAGTCCTGACGCCGGGCCCGATCCGATCCGGGAGAAACTCCCTACTCCTCCTTCTCGGGCGGCTCCGGCTCCTCGTACTTGATGCCCACCGGGTCCCGCCCGTCCGCCGGACCCGTTCCCGGGCCGATCCGGATCTCGAAGCCCCCGTCGTACTTCTCGTGTCCCGCGATCACCGCGGACTCCACCATCTCGGTGCCCATCTCCCCGCGCACGATCAGCGGGTCGTGGCGCAGATCACGCATGAGGGCCACACACATGCCCACCATCACGATCACGAAGGGCGCGGCGACCAGGATGGTGAGGTTCTGGAGTCCCGCCAGCGCGTCGCCCTCGCCGTTGCCGATCAGCAGCATGATCGCGGCGACGGCGCCCGTCACCACACCCCAGAAGACGACAACGAGCCGGGAGGGCTCGAAGGTGCCCTTCTGCGAGAGGGTGCCCATGACGACCGACGCCGCGTCCGCGCCGGAGACGAAGAAGATCCCGACGAGGACCATCACCAGCAGGCTCATGGCGGTGGCGATCGGGTACTGCTGGAGCACCGCGAAGAGCTGGCCCTCGGGGGTGGCCTCCTTGCCGAGCTGGTTGTTCTCCTGGAGCTTCATCGCCGTGCCGCCGAAGACCGCGAACCACACCAGGCTGACGGTGCTCGGCACCAGGATGACGCCTCCGACGAACTGGCGGATGGTGCGTCCCCGGCTGATCCTGGCGATGAACATGCCGACGAACGGCGTCCAGGAGATCCACCAGGCCCAGTAGAAGACGGTCCAGCTGCCCAGCCAGTCGGCGACGCCCTCGCCGCCGGTGGCCTCGGTGCGCCCGGCGAGCTGCGGCAGCTCACCGAAGTAGGAGGCGATCGAGGTGGGGAGCAGATCCAGCACGATGATGGTGGGACCGGCGATGAAGACGAAGAGCGCCAGGACCAGCGCCAGCACCATATTGGTGTTGGAGAGCCACTGGATGCCCTTCTCGACCCCGGAGACCGCGGAGAGCACGAAGGCGACGGTCAGCACCCCGATGATGGCGACGAGCAGCCCGGTGCCGGTCTTCTCCATCCAGCCCAGCTCGGAGAAACCGCTGCCGATCTGGAGCGCGCCCAGACCCAGGGAGGCGGCGGAGCCGAAGAGGGTGGCGAAGATCGCCAGGATGTCGATGAAGCGGCCGACGCCGCCGTGGGCGTGGCGCTCGCCGATCAGCGGCTCGAAGACCGCGCTGATCGTCTGGCGCCGGCGCCGGCGGAAGGTGCTGTAGGCGATGGCGAGCCCGACCACCGCGTAGATCGCCCAGGGGTGGAGGGTCCAGTGGAAGAGGGTGGTCGCCATCGCGACCTCCATCCGGTCCCCGGAGTCCTGGGGGTCGGTCCCCGGCGGAGGGTTGGTGTAGTGCGCGAGCGGTTCGCTCACACCGTAGAACATCAGCCCGATGCCCATGCCGGCGCTGAACATCATCGCGACCCAGGAGACGGTGCGGAACTCGGGCCCCTCGCCCTCCTGACCGAGCGGGATCTTGCCGTAGCGGCTGATCGCGAGCCAGAGGGCGAAGACCACGAATCCGGACGCGCCGAGGACGAACGCCCAGCCGCCGTTGTGGATGAGCCCGTTCAGCATGGAGCTGGAGATGGACTGCAGGGCATCGGTGGCGAGCGAGCCCCAGACCACGAAGGCCAGGGTGAGAACCGCGGTGACTCCGAAGACCACGCGATCCGTCGAGGGGCGCCCGGTCTCCTGGGGATGACCGGAGGGCTCGGCCGTCGCCGGCCGCACCCCCCGGTCATCCGGTCCTTCATCGTGTGACACGAGTGGCACCTTTCGGGGTTTGCGCGGAAGAAGCTGCTTTGTGCTCCCGCTACCCCCTACCACAGGTAATGCACCTCACCACGATCAACAGGCGGTAACAGGTTCTCCCTCTGTGAGGTGATACGCCGCGCGGGAGTCCAGCAGCAGCGGAATCAGCTTCCGCTGGGACTGCCGAAGCGGGACGAACACGCCGTCACCGTACATCGTGGACACGACACCGTGCAGCGACAGCTCGTCCCCGACCTCGGCGGCCTGTGCGGCGTCGAGCCGGTAGCCGCAGGGCGGGTCGGCCAGGATCTCCCCCGGTTCCGGGGGGTCGTTGTCCGCGCCGCCGAGATGGACCGGGCCCCGGTCCCGCAGGCCCTCCGTCCGGGCCGCCGCCGTCGCCCGGCGGATCTCCCGGCGCCGCTCCCCCGCGAAGGAGAGCACCCCCTCCAGGGCCGCGAGCTGGCTGTTGGTCCTGCGCCGGTTGTTGAGCGCCTCATCGGCCCTCTCCGCGTCGGTCAGCGGATCGATCCGGCTCTCGATGAGCAGCCCGACCGCGTGCTTGACACCGGAGGCGTTGCGCAGGATGCGCTCCTGGCCGTCGCCCGCGACCTGCCGGATCGGGTCGCCGGTGGCCGGGTCGGTCCAGATGCCGTACGTGCCGGTGGTGAAGGATCTGGCGTGCGCGGCCGGGCGGACGTACCGCTCGGAGAGGGTCCTCGACTCCCGGTGCACCCGGCTGTCGGTGTTGAGGTTGCGCGGCCACAGATCGAACAGCTCCCGGTCGTAGTACGGCGGGGTGGCCCCGTACTCGTGCAGGTCGTAAACGATGTCGGGCCGGCGGTCGCGGACGACGGCCGCCAGCGCCCGGGCCTCGGCGGTCCGCAGGGCGAGGTGGTCGCGGTTGATGTCGACACCGTCGGAGTTGCCCCGGGTGCCGGCGGCCCGTCCGTCCGGGTTGGCGGTCGGCACGACGAGGACGCGGGTGCGCTCCAGCAGCCGGCGGGTCTCCCGGTCCCGGGCGAGGGCGAGATCGCGGACGGTGGTCAGACACGCCTCCCGGCCGGAGGGCTCGTCGCCGTGCTGGGAGCAGATCAGCAGCACGGTGCCCGGGGCGTCCCGGTCGCCGACGCCGACGAGCCGGAGCGGTCTGCCCTGCCGGGTCGTCCCGATCCGTTCGACGGACATCCGCTCGCTGGCCCGGTCGACGGCGGCGAGGAAGACGCGCTCCTCGGACTGGGTGGTCCAGCGCGCCCCCTCGGTCCGCTCGAAGCCGGTGCGCGGCGGATGGCTGTGCGTCGCCTGCGCCGGGGCGGTGATCAGGGGCACGGCGAGCGCCGTGGCCACAGCGGTCAGCGCGAGTCCGCGGAACCGTACGCCGGGGTTCACCGGGCACCGCCGGCGGGGACCGGGTGGGCGGGACGCGGTCCGGCGACGCCGTCGAGACGGGAGTCGCCGGGCGCGGCCGGCGCGGCGTGCGCGGTGCCCTCGGTGGCGCGCGCGAAGGCGGGCGCGCCACCGACGACCGGCAGCTCCGCGGAGGTGCGGGCCAGGTCGACGGTGAGCGTCGGGGTGCTCGCGGGCGGGTCGATGAGGTCCTTGTCGGTGCCCGCGACGATCAGCGCGAGCCGGTGGCCGGCCGGCACCACATGGTCGCTCGCGTGCAGATCGAGGGAGATGGTGTGCGCGCGGCCGGGGGTCAGCGGCCGGCCCTGGGCGGCGGACGCGTGGTTGCCGAGGTCGGCCCAGCCCCGGCTGAAGACGGTGTAGTCGACGGCCCTGGTCTGTGCCCGGGTCTCCTTGTAGCAGGCGCTGTCACCTGTGGTGCTCGTGCCCCAGCAGGTGCGCTGGGGGACGGTGACGATGCCCTCGCCACTGGCCGCGTAGTCGCGGATGGTGTCGGGGCCGAGGTCCACCAGGACGGCGCTGAGATGCGCGGAGGCGGTCGTGGGGGTGGCGGTGACCGTCACCGTGCCGGAGCCGGAGAGCCGCAGATCGCCGCTGAGGGGCGGGGTGATGAACCCGTTCTTCGCCGGGGTGGAGCGGTCGATCAGGGAGGCCCAGTCGGTCTCGTCCTGCGAGGGGTCGTCGGTGAAGGTCTCGCTCGCGCCGGGGGCGGCGGGGGTCAGGGAGAGTGTGCCGACGCCGGGGACAGCGCCCTCGCCGGGGCGCAGGGTGGTGGCGGCGGCGGTGCGCGGCGGCCAGTGCTCCTCGGCCGACCACTGGTCGGGGGCGTGCTCCACCTCGGCCATGGGCTCGCGGTCGACGCCGTTGTCGTACTCCAGGAGGTGGTGGTCGAACCAGCGGTGGAGCGCCCTCACCCAGTCGGCGCGCCGGAAGTCGAAGGGATCGACATGGCCGGTCTGGGAGAGCCAGACCTTCCGCTCCACGCCCTCGGCGGCGAGGGCGTCCCACCACTGGCCGAAGTGCTTGGCGCGGACATTGAGGTCCTGCATGCCGTGGACGGCGAAGACGCTGGCGGTGATCCGGTCCGTGTCGGGCAGATAGTCGCGCTCCTGCCAGAGCGGGGTCAGATCGCCGCTGCGCGGGGCGCCGTCGGCCAGCCGCTGCTGCACGGCCTGGCAGCGCTTGTGGGCGTCGGGGCTGTTGACGTACTGGGAGAGCCACTGGGGGCCGGAGCTGTAGAGCGGCGCGCCCTTGGCGAAGTAGTAGTCGTACCAGGAGGAGATGGCGCCGATGGGGACGATGGTCCTCAGGCCCTCGACCCCGGTGGCGGCGACTCCGTTGGCGATCGTCCCGTCGTAGCTCTTGCCGATCATGGCGGTGTCACCGCTGCTCCAGCCGGCCGTGGCGCGCCGGCTCCCGGTGCGGGTGGTGTAGCCGTCGGCGCGGCCGTTGAGCCAGTCGACCACCGCTTTCCCCGAGGCGATGTCGGAGCGGCCCCCGACATCGACACAACCGTCGGAGCGGTTGGTTCCGGCGAGGTCGACGGCGGCGAAGGCATAGCCGCGCGGGACGAAGTAGTTGTCGTAGTACAGCGGGAACTGGACCGGCCTGCCCTGTGCGTCGTAGGTCTTGCGCTGGGCCTCGTTGCCCCGGCCGCAGCAGAGGTAGTACGGGCTGGCATCCATGATCACCGGAACTTTCCGGCCCTGCTGGGCGGGTTCCCGCGGGCGGACGATGTCGACGGCGACCCGGTCGGTCCGCCCGTCGCCGTCGCCGTCGAGCCGGGTGTCCACCCAGACGGACTCCCGGACGGCGTTCTCGTAGGAGTGGACCGGCCGGCTCTCCTGCGGACCCCGGGCGAGGGGGGCGCTCTGCGCACCGGCCGGGGCGGGCGACATGGCCATCAGGGCGGCCGAGGCCGCCACCACGAGCGATCTGTACGTCAAGCGGGTGACCCGCGCACCTATCGGCATGGGCGGACCGTACTCCCCGGCGACCGGCCGGCGACAGAGGGCGCACCGGGTCTCAGCGGGCTTGTGGAACGGGCGGGTTGAGCGGAACGTGACCTCCCGGCAAGAATCCGGGCACCTGCTCATTACCAAGCGGTAACCGGGGCTGCTTTGATGGTCGGGCCGCACCCTCTCCCCCCACCGACCCAAGGAGTCCCCGTGCAGCGAACCGCCCTCCGGCGCGCCCCGGCCGCCGCCTCCCTCGCCACCGTCCTCGCCGCCGCCGCGCTCGCGGGCGGCGCCTCCCCGGCGAGCGCCGACGCGACGACCCCCCGGCTGAAGGTGCTCTCGTACAACGCCTTCCTCTTCTCGAAGAACCTCTATCCCCACTGGGGCCAGGACCACCGGGCGGCGGCGATACCCGCGGCTCCCTTCTTCCAGGGGCAGGACGTGGTCGTGCTCCAGGAGGCCTTCGACAACTCCTCGTCCGACGCGCTGAAGCGGCACGCGGCCGACCGCTATCCGCACCAGACGCCGGTACTGGGCCGGTCCACCGCCGGCTGGGACGCGACCGGGGGCGCGTACTCCGCCGTGACACCGGAGGACGGCGGGGTCACGGTGCTGAGCAAGTGGCCCATCGTCCGCAAGGAGCAGTACGTCTACAAGGACGGCTGCGGGGCGGACCGGTGGTCCAACAAGGGGTTCGTGCACACGGTGCTCGATGTGAACGGCAGCCGGGTGCATGTCGTGGGCACCCACGCGCAGTCCACCGACCCCGGGTGCGCGGCGGGCGAGGCGGAGCGGACCCGCGCGCGGCAGTTCAAGGAGCTGGACTCCTTCCTGGACCGCAAGAACATTCCGGCGTCCGAGCAGGTCGTGGTGGCGGGCGACTTCAATGTGGACTCCCGGTCGGCCGAGTACGGCGCGATGCTGAGGGACGCGGGTCTCGCCGGCGCGGACGCCCGGACCGGTCATCCGTACTCCTTCGACACCGAGGAGAACTCCATCGCCGCCGAGCGCTATCCGACGGACCCGCGCGAGGACCTCGACCATGTCCTCCACCGCGCGGGTCACGCCAGGCCGGCCGGCTGGACCAATGAGGTGATCGCCGAGCGCACCGCGCCCTGGACCGTGCACAGCTGGGGCACCAGCTATACGTACACCCATCTCTCGGACCACTATCCGGTCGCCGGGCGGTAACGGGGCGTGCGGCAGCGGCGCGCGCGACCGGGCAGGGGTGGCGCGCGCCGCGGCGCGCGGGCGATGGGCGGGCTCCGGCGCACCGGGGGCGCCGGCTGACGGGCCGTGAGGGGCCCGCGTCCGCGGGGGCGTCGGAGGTTTCCCCCGTGCACCGAGGCGGAACCGATGATTCCGTGCACCCTGATGTGCATGGCGGGGCCATGCCCACAGTGGGTCCACCGAGCCGGCCACGTCCGGCCACCGCTTCTCGGCACCCCACGGACAACCCGAAGGAGAAGCCCTCATGAGACGCCGCATCCACACCCGGTTCAGCCTCCCCGCCCTGCTGGCCCTCGCCGTGCTCGGACTGGGCACCCCACCCGCCGGGGCCGCCCCGGACCCGCTGCCGACCCCGGAGCCGGGAGTCACCGTCTCCCCCGCCCAGTACGCCCTCGCCGAGCGGCTCGAACGCTCTCTCGGGGACGACACCGCGGGCTCCTATCTCGACCCCGTCACCGGTGAACTGGTCGTCACCGTCACCTCCGAGGCCGCCGCCGGGAAGGTGCGCGCCCAGGGCGCCCGCGCCGAGGTCGTCCCGCGCGGCACCGCCCGCCTCAAGGAGGTGATCGGCGTCCTGGAGGCCAAGGCGAAGATCACCGGAACCGCCTGGGGCATCGACACCTCCGCCAACCAGGTGGTCGTCGAGGCCGACGAGTCCGTCCCGGCCGCCTCCCTCGACCGGCTCAGGGCGGTGGCGGCCCCCCTCGGCAAGGCCGTGCGGATCACCCGGGTGCCCGGCGTCTTCACCCAGGAGGTGCTGGGCGGCGACGCGATCCACGGCGGCGGCTACCGCTGTTCGGCCGCCTTCAACGTCACCGACGGAACGGACTACTCCTTCCTGACGGCGGGACACTGCACCAACGGGGTCCAGAGCTGGACAGCGACGCCCGGCGGAGCCGAGATCGGCACCACCGACGGGTCCAGCTACCCGACGAACGACTACGGCGTCGTCGGGTACACCGACGGCTCCCAGCCGGCCGGCACGGTCAACCTCTACAACGGCAGCTCGCAGGACATCACCGGGTCCGCCGACGCGATCGTGGGCCAGGCGCTCCAGAAGAGCGGCTCGACCACCCGGCTGACCAGCGGCCGGGTCATCGCCGTGAATGTCACCGTCAACTACAGCGACGGCCCGGTCTACGGCATGGTCCGCACCACGGCCTGCTCGGCGGGCGGCGACAGCGGCGGCGCCCACTTCTCCGGTTCCACGGCCCTCGGCATCCACTCCGGCGGCGCGGGCTGCACCCCGTCGGCGGGGACGGCCATCCACCAGCCGGTCGGGGAGGCGCTGACCGCGTACGGCGTGGACGTGTACTGACCCGTACCGGCGGACGCCGCGCGGCACGGGCGGGTCCCTCGGGTCGCCCCCCGGCC
>NZ_JBEOYB010000141.1:0-7867 GCF_040296845.1 Streptomyces sp. NPDC001985 | reverse complement strand
GTTCCGTACGAAGATGCTGAGCGTGCCGGGGATGGGCGAGGGCGCCCCGCTCCTCAATCGCCGGAGGGGCTGAGTGGGCGCGGCTCAAGCGTCAACAGGAAGGGAACTCGGGCCTCGGCCTTCCAGCGAAGCCGACCCACCCCAGCCTGTCCGGCGTTTGAGGACGGACCCCGCACCCCGGGACCCCGCACCCCGGGACCCCGCATCCTGCGGGCCCGGGTCGGGGGCCGGCCCCCGGGCCACAGGCCCCGGCATCGACGGCTCAGCCGGCCGCACCGTACCCCGGCAACTGCCCCGCCCCCCGCGCAGCCGGCCCCACGTAACGGGCCGACGGCCGCACCAGCCTCCCCGTCCGCTTCTGCTCCAGAATGTGCGCCGACCACCCCGCCGTCCGCGCACACGTGAACATCGACGTGAACATGTGCGCCGGCACCTCCGCGAAATCCAGCACGATCGCCGCCCAGAACTCCACATTGGTCGCCAGCACCCTCTCCGGCCGCCGCTCCCTCAACTCCCCCAGCGCCGCCCGCTCCAGCGCCTCCGCCACCTCGAACCGCGGCGCGCCCAACTCCTTCGCGGTGCGCCGCAGCACCCTCGCCCGGGGGTCCTCCGCCCGGTACACCCGGTGCCCGAACCCCATCAGCCGCTCCCCCCGGTCCAGCGCCCCGCGCACATACCCCTCCGCGTCCCCGCTCCGCTCGATCTCCTCGATCATCCCGAGCACCCGCGACGGCGCCCCGCCGTGCAGCGGCCCCGACATCGCCCCCACCGCCCCCGAGAGCGCCGCCGCCACATCCGCCCCCGTGGAGGCGATGACCCGCGCGGTGAAGGTCGAGGCGTTCATCCCGTGCTCCGCCGCCGAGGTCCAGTACGCGTCGACGGCCCGCACATGGCGCGGATCGGGCTCCCCGCGCCAGCGCACCATGAACCGCTCCACCACCGACCGCGCCTTGTCGATCTCCCGCTGCGGCACCATCGGCAGCCCCTGCCCCCGCGCGCTCTGCGCCACGTACGACAGCGCCATCACGGCCGCCCGCGCCAGATCGTCGCGGGCGCACTCCGCGTCGATGTCGAGGAGCGGCTTCAGCCCCCACACCGGCGCGAGCATCGCCAGCGCCGACTGCACATCCACCCGGATGTCCCCGGAGTGCACCGGGATGGGGAACGGCTCGGCCGCCGGCAGCCCCGGCTCGAACGCCCCGTCCACCAGCAGCCCCCACACCTTCCCGAAGGAGACGTGCCCGACGAGATCCTCGATGTCCACCCCCCGGTAGCGGAGCGCACCCCCTTCCTTGTCGGGTTCGGCGATCTCCGTCTCGAACGCGACGACTCCCTCAAGACCCGGTACGAACTCGGACATACGGCGGCTCCTCATCGGACGTACGGCTAAGGCGACGGGAAGAGGATTCTGGTCCCTGCGGGCGGCGCGGGGAAGCGGGCCGCCCCGTACGGCGCCCGCCCGGCCGCTGCGGCAGGATGAACCCCATGACCGACCCCGCCACCGCCGGGAGCGCCCCGCCGGACCCCGCCGTCATGCGCAGGCGCTACCACTCCGCCCCGCTCCTGGAGAGCGAGCTGGCCCCGGACCCGATGGAGCAGTTCGCCCACTGGTTCCGCCAGGCCGTCTCGGCGGGGCTGCACGAGCCCAACGCCATGGTGGTCTCCACGGCCACCCCCGACGGCCGGCCCTCCTCGCGCACCGTGCTGCTGAAGCAGTACGACTCCCGGGGGTTCGTCTTCTACACCAACTACGCCTCCCGCAAGGGCTCCGAGCTGGCCGCCAACCCGTGGACCGCGCTGCTCTTCCCCTGGCATCCGCTGGCCCGCCAGATCCAGGTCACCGGCACCGCGTCCCGGGTCGGCAGGGACGAGACGGCGGCGTACTTCCGCAGCCGCCCGCACGGCTCCCAGCTCGGCGCGTGGGCCAGCGAGCAGTCCTCGGTGATCGGCTCCCGGCAGGAGCTGCTGCGCCGGTACGAGGAGCTGGCGGCCCGCTACCCGGAGGGTGAGCGGGTGCCCGCGCCACCGGAGTGGGGCGGATTCCGGGTCGTCCCGGAGAGCGTGGAGTTCTGGCAGGGGCACGAGAACCGGCTCCACGACCGGCTGCGGTACGTCCGCGCGGGGGAGGGGTGGCGGGTCGAGCGCCTCGCCCCCTGAGGGGCCGGGGCCGGGACCGGATTCCCGTTCTGATCCCGTCCTGGCCGGAGACGCGGACGACCCGTGGGCCTGTTTCCTTCCGTCGGTACGCAACGGTCGGAAGCCGGTCGGATCACCGGCAGCCCACGGGTCGGGTGACTGCTTGGGATTGCGGCAGGAGGCCTGCCGGCAAAGGTGCGACGGCAGGCCTCTAGCCCGCAGTCACCTCACGCATCCGAAAAGAAATCACTTCCGGATCACCTCCTTTCATCGTGTGCTCCACAGCCTAGAAGCCTCTCCGCCGTGGGCTCAACCGAATTAAATGAGCCTTTCTGCACCCCTCCGACGGACAACGAACAGCCGGAACCTGGTGTGTCCTGTGTCACGTTCGAGTTGAATGGGTCCGGAGGGAGCCCGGGATGAGTGCTTCGAAAAGTGAACCGGCGCTGACGGCGACGGCGACAGCGGGGGCGGAGCTGCTGACCGCCCTGCTCGACGGGATGGACGCGGCGCTCTGCGCCTTCGGCGCGGACGGCACGATCACCCACTGGAACCGTGAGGCCGAGCGGATTCTCGGCTGGGCGCCCCAGGAGGCCGTCGGGCGGCGCGGCTTCGCCGGGTGGGCGGTGAGACCCGCCGACGCCCCGGAGGTGCGGCGGCGGCTGATGGCCGCGATGGACGGCCCCGGGCGCACCGTCCACGAGTTCGCGCTGCTCCGCAAGGACGGCGGGCGGATTCTCGTCCGGGCCCAGTGCGCCCGGGTCCTGGGCGCGGACGGTGAACCGGCCGGGGTGTACTGCGCGTTCAGCGAGGTGCACGCGCAGATCGATCTGGAGCGGTCGATCGCGCTCAGCGAGGCGCTCTTCGACACCGCCTCCTGGGGGGTGGTCCTCGTCGACGTCGATCTGCGGCCGACCGTGGTCAACACCTACGCGGCCCGGGCCCTGGGGGCCGGCAGCGCCTCCCCGCTGGGCCGGCCGCTCGGTGAGCTGGTGGCCCAGGGCGTGGACGAGCTGGAGGGCGCGCTCCACCATGTCCTCTCGGAGGGGGCGCCGCGCGGGATCAACGAGATGTGGGTGACCCTGGCGGGTGCCGAGGGGGAGCCGGAGCGGCGCCGCTGCTGGCGGAGCGGGTTCCTGCGGCTGTCGTCCCCGCTGGCGGAGCAGCCGGTGCCGCTGGGCGTCGGCTGGATCTTCCACGATGTGACGGAGGCCAAGCTCGCCGAGCAGGAGTCGGACCGGCTCCGGTTCCGCGCCAGCCAGCTCCACCGGGCTGCCCGCGCGGCGGCGGAGTGCGAGGACCCGGTGGAGGCGGCCATGGCGTATCTGGACTTCGCGCTCGCGGGCTTCGCCGACCATGTGCTGGTCGATCTGCGGGAGCCGGGGGAGCGCGGCCGGCTGATCCGGACCGCGTCCACCCCCGGGGCGGCGCCGGGCCCCTGTGTCCCGGTCGCGGGCGGCGGTATTCCCGTGCGCTATCCGCCCGGCCACCCCGCGCTCCAGGCGGTCGACCGCACGGGCTCGGTCCGTGCGAGCGCGCCCGTGCCGGTGTCCGCCTCCGCGTGGGCCACCTGGTCCGAGGACCGCCTCTGGCCCGCCGATATGAACCACTCCCTCTGCACGGTCCTCCGCAGCCGTGGCCGCACCCTGGGCGTGGCCACCTTCCTCCGCGCCCGCCCGCGCCCCGCCTTCGACCGGGCCGACGCGGTGTACGCGGAGAGCATGTCGGCGATGGTCGCCGCCTCCCTCGACCTCGCCGCCCCGCCGCCCCCCGACTGAGCCCCCGTGCGCCGGTGCGCCGGTGCGGCACCGCTCAGCCGCCCGGTGACACCAGCCCCCGCTCCTGCGCGATGAACACCAACTGCGCCCGGTCCCGGGCGCCGAGCCTGGCCGGCGGACGGGTCATGCACGCCTTCACGGTCGCCACACTGATGAAGAGCCGCCCGGAGACCTCCGTGTTGGACAGGCCGGCGGCCGTCCGTTCCGCGACCACCCGGGCGGGCCGCGCCGGCCCGGAGCGATGGCGTCGGGCGTCACCGGCCGGCCGCCGAGGGCCGCACGGTCCCGGTCTCCAGCCATCTGATGACCGAGACGGAGCACACCGCCGACGACATCCCGGTGACCGGGCGCGGAGAGCTGATCGCCTCCGGACCGCCGGCGGAGTCCGCCGCCCGGGGCGGCCGGCGCGAGGTGACCGTCCGGGCACCGGACCCCGCCGCGCTCACCGCGCTGGTGACCGCCACCGCCACGGGCTCGCTGGAGCGCGCACCGGACGGCTCGTACACGGTGACCGGGCTCGACGCGCCCCGACCGGCCGAACTGGCCTTCGAGCACCGTGTGATGCTCCACGAGCTGACCCCCCGGACGACCTCCCTCGAAGGGGCCTCCCCGGAGCTGACCGCCGGCCACACCGGCCGTCTCTCGGGGGAGCGCCGATGACGACGACCCGCCGCCGGCCCGGGGACGCCCGGTTCTCCGGTCTTCCCGCCGCCGAGTGGATCGAGCTGCGCTCCCTGCGCTCGGTCCAGGGCTCGCTGATCGCCGGAGCGCTGGTGATCACCGGCATCCGCGCCAACTCCGCCCGGTCCGACGTGGATCTGCTGAGCTTTTACGCGTCCCCATGGTGGCGGCGGGCGGCGATCGACCCGATGCACACGGCCTGTCGCGGTGGCGGCCACCGTCCTGCCGGCGCACCGCCGCGACCTGTGCCCCCCGCCCGTGGCCGCCCCCGCCCGCCGGGCCGGGACCGCTCCGTGCCCCCGCTCACCGCGCCCCGGCGGCCCCGGCGGGCGGACGGTTCAGCGGCGGTAGAAGATGCGGTCCCCGTACTCCCGCATCACCCGGTCGTTCCACTCGTAGCCGCCGTCCACGTTCCCGGACCGCAGCATCGGCGGCTCGACGCCCCGCTCCGCCAGCCGCTCGGCCGCCGCCGCCAGCGTCGCCTGCATCAGCGCGCTGGTGACCACGGTCGACGCGGGCGCGAACGGCGCCTCGATGCCCTCGTGCGTCAGCTCCGCGTCCCCGACCGCGATCTTGGAGTCGAGGACCACATCGCAGTGGTCCTTGAGGAAGGTGCCGGAGCTGTGCCGGGACCTGGTCTGCTCCGTGTACGCCACCGAGGTCACGCCGATGACCGTGATACCGAGCGCCCGGGCGTTCATCGCCATCTCCACGGGCAGCGCGTTCCGCCCGGAGAGCGAGATGATCACCAGCAGATCGCCGCGGGTCAGCGGGCTGGTGTCCAGCACGGCCGCCGCCAGCCCGTCCACCCGCTCCAGCGCGGAGCCGAGCGTCGCCGGCATGACATCGACACCGAGGGTGCCGGGGACGGCGAGCAGATTCATCAGGGCGAGACCGCCCGCCCGGTAGACCACGTCCTGCGCCGCGAGAGAGGAGTGCCCGGCGCCGAAGGCGAAGAGTTTGCCCTCCGCGGCGATGGTGTCCGCGATGGCCTCCCCGGCGGCGGCGATGCTCCCCGCCTCCTCGTCCCGTACACGCTGCAGCAGACCGATCGCGGCGTCGAAGAATTGACCGGCCAGCTTGCTCTCGCTCATCATTGAGCCCTTTCCGGATGCGGAACGCAGTTTCGGGAATACCCGTGCCGCCGATCACGTTGCGGTCTGGACCATTGCCCTGTCAATACTGTCCCTAGAGTCTCTGACACCGGCTCCGCCCGCCGGCTTCTCCCGGCGTCAGCACGGTTGTCACTGGGATGCGTAAGAATTGACTCCGGGGCCGCAGCGCACGATTTCATCGAGGGGCACGTATGTCCGGACTGATCGACACCACGGAGATGTACCTCCGCACCATCCTCGAACTGGAAGAGGAAGGTGTGGTTCCCATGCGAGCCCGCATCGCCGAGCGGCTGGACCAGAGCGGTCCCACGGTCAGCCAGACCGTGGCCCGTATGGAGCGGGACGGCTTGGTGACGGTCGCCGGGGACCGCCATCTGGAGCTGACCGACGAGGGCAGGCGGCTGGCGACGCGCGTGATGCGCAAGCACCGGCTCGCCGAGTGTCTCCTCGTCGATGTGATCGGCCTGGAGTGGGAGCAGGTCCACGCCGAGGCGTGTCGCTGGGAGCACGTCATGAGCGAGGCGGTGGAGCGGCGGGTGCTGGAGCTGCTGCGCCACCCCACCGAGTCGCCCTACGGGAACCCGATCCCGGGCCTGGAGGAGCTGGGCGAGAAGGCCGAGGCCGATCCCTTCCTCGACGAGGGCATGGTCTCGCTGGCCGATCTGGACCCGGGGGTGGACGGCAAGACCGTGGTCGTCCGCCGGATCGGCGAGCCGATCCAGACCGACGCCCAGCTGATGTACACCCTGCGCCGCGCGGGGGTGCAGCCCGGCTCGGTGGTGAGCGTGACCGAGTCGGCCGGCGGGGTGCTGGTCGGCAGCAGCGGAGAGGCGGCCGAGCTGGAGGCGGATGTCGCCTCGCATGTCTTCGTCGCCAAGCGCTGACACCTTCCCGAGCAGCACGAGCAGCACGAGCAGCACGAGCAGCCCGAGCAGTACAAGAAGTACAAGCAACACAAGAAGTACAGGGAACACAGGAAGAAGAACCGGAAACACCGGAAGCGGGAGAAGAAGGGGCGCGGGTTCGCAGCCCGCGCCCGGGCCGGGCCCTCGGAGGTGCCCGGCCGGGAGCCCCGGCCGTCCGGCCCGGCCCCGGTTGTCACTGTGCGCCCTCTGTCTCCCCACTGTGCGCCCCCTGCCCTCCCGGGGGCCCTCTGCCGCGAAATTCCGCCCCATCACCGGCTATCACCGGCCTTCCCGGCCGGTTCGCACCGGAAGGGAAGCGCCCGGGGCGCCTCGCGTGCGACGCTGTTGCCGAGGCATATGACACTCGGCCGGGGAGGGATCAGGGTGATGCGCCCGTCGTGCGCCCCTCTGTGCTCAGCGGTGCCCCCGATACGCGAACCCGTCCGCCTGGACCGCCCGCCACCCGGCCCCGCCGGTGATGGGGGCACACCCGCCCGGCCCCGCCGGCGCGGGAGACTCCGTGGCCCGGGGGCCGGCCCCGCGCCGTGCGGGTTCCCGGAAGGGGTGCGGGGTCCGTCCCCCGTCCGCTCCGGAGCCGCCTCCGGGGCGCGTCCCCCTCGGACTCGGCCGGCACCGCCCTCGCGCGGTGCGGCCCTCCCCGTGCGGCGGCCCGGCCGGTGCGTCCTTCCGCGCCTCCGCCCGCGACAGGAATGCCCCGGCGCCCTAGGGCGCCGGGGCCTGCCCTCCCCTGCACTGACCCGGAGCCCCGAGCTCCCAGGGTCATTCCCCACGGACCGTCTTCCCCGAGCGGCCCGCCTCCCGCAGGAGATCTCCCCCCACCGGCAGGAGTCATTCCTGATGAGCGGTCACTCAAACGAGGGGTGTTGTACGCCAGAACCGTGTATTCGAATGAGAGTTCGATAGGCTGAGTGGGTCGACCGGGGGAGAGAAGGGGGTGCCGGCCACATGGCGCGGCGCATCGATGTGACCGGAGCCGACGGCGTGCACCTGGCCGCCTGGGAATTCGCCGATCCGCTGAAGGGCAGCCGTGAGCCCCGGGCCGATCCCGGCTGCCCCCCGGCGGGCGGAGCGCCGGGCGGGCCGCCGGCGGCGCCGGCGGGGTGCGGGCAGGGCGGGCCCGGAGCGGCCTCCGGCGAGCGGGGCGGGCCCGGGCCCGGGCCCCCCCCGGGGTGCGGGGTCTCCACGGGCTCCGGGGGTGCGCGGGGGACAGGGGGCCCGGGGGGGGCCCGCG
>NZ_JBEOYB010000140.1:0-7924 GCF_040296845.1 Streptomyces sp. NPDC001985 | reverse complement strand
GGCGGCGGGCCGGGCCCGCCGCCGCTTCCACTGTTTCCGTCCGGGGACGGCGGCTCACTTGCCGGTGGTGCCCAGTTCCCAGAGCTGGAGGTCGGAGCTGCCGTTGAGGAGCCGCTCCACTCCGGTGATGCCCTTGCGGGCGGCGACGTACTGCTTGCCCTGCCACAGCGGCAGCACCGGCACGTCCTCGGCGATGATCTCCTGGAGCCTGGCGAAGATCTCACCGGTGGCCGCGCGGTCGGCCTGGCGGCGGGACTGCGGGATGAGCTTGTTGGCCTCGGTGCTCACATAGGGCGATCCGAGGAAGTTGTCCTTCTCCAGGAACGGGGCGATGTAGTTGTCCGGGTCCGGGAAGTCGGGGACCCAGCCGAGGCCGTAGACGGGGTAGTCGCCGCGCTGCCCGGCGGCGCGGAAGGCGGACCACTCGGCGCCCTTGACGGTGACGGAGAAGAGCCCCGACGCGTTGAGCTGGTCGCGGATGACCTCGAACTCCTCGACCGCGTACCGGTCGGAGGCGTAGTGGAGGGTGAGCTTCACCGGGGTGGTGATGTTGGCGTCCCGGAGGTAGCCCTTGGCCCGCTTCAGGCTGGGGTCGCCGTACTTGTTGTAGAAGCTGTTCTTGTGGCCGCTGACGCTCGACGGGATGAGGGAGTACAGCGGTTCGGCGGTGGAGCTGTGCACATCGCCGGCGATCTGGCCGCGGTCGATGAGCGCGGCCATGGCCTGGCGCACGGCCTTGTCCTTCACCGACGGGTGCTCGGTGTTGAAGGCGAGGTACTGGATCGAGAGGCCGGGCAGCTCGGTGAGCTGGATGTCCTTGTCGGGGTTGTCCAGCATTTTGGCGATGTGGTCCGAGGCGATCTCGCGGGTGGCGATATCGATGTCGCCCTTCTCCAGGGCCTTGGTCATGGCCGCGGAGTCCTTGAAGATCCGCAGTTCGACCTTGCTGTTCCGGAGTTCGAGGTCGCCCTTGTAGGAGCCGTTCTTGTTGAACACGACCTTGGTGATCGCGCCGTCCTTGGCGGACGCCTTCATCGTGTACGGCCCGGAGCCGTCCACCTCGAAGCCGTCGCGGAGCTTCTTCGCGTCGTACGTCTTCTCGTTGAGGATCGCGGCGGCCGGCGTCGAGAGCTTGTACGGGAAGGTCGCGTCCGGTGTGGAGAGATGGAAGACGATCTCGTGGTCGCCCTTGACCTCGATGGTGTCGATGTTCGCCAGCAGGGCCGCGGCACCGTTGTCGCTGTTGATGGCGAGCAGCCGCTCGATGGAGAACTTGACGTCCTCGGCGGTCAGCTCGGTGCCGTCGGAGAACTTCAGATCGGCGCGGAGCTCGCAGCGGTAGCTCTGGGAGGCGTTGTCGGTGAAGGCGCAGCTCTCGGCGGCGTCCGGAACGGGCTCGCCGCCGCCGCGCGGGGCGTGCATCAGCGTCTGGACGGTCTGGCGCAGTACGTTCCAGGAGCCGGTGTCATAGGCGAAGGCCGGGTCCAGGGGCGCGGGCGCGTCCTTGTCCGCGACGAGTTTATCCGTGGTGCCCACGACAATGGCGTCGCCGCCACCGGCCCCGCCGTCCGTACTGCCGCAGGCGACGAGTACGGGCGCGAGCAGACCGACCACGGCCGGCAGCACCAGAGTCTTGCGGTTCATCCTGGACGTTCTCCTCATCCGGCACTGGGATACAGCCTGTTACGGGAGGCTTCGCCGCGCCGCCCTGTGGGGCGGCGCGATCGGTCCGTGGAATGAAGACCGACCGGTCCTGTGTTTCGCGGCGGTTCTGCGACCGCGGGCGCGTCGGTGGTGCGGCGAGGACTCGCGAAGAGATTAGTCGGCGCGAAGAGGCCGGCTTCACCGGGCCTGAGCGGCTCTGTATTCGCTCAGTGATCACTTGTGTCGGTGTGTGGATGGCCATGCCATGGAATGTTTCGTACACGGCTCCATGAATGTGGACACAAAGCACCGAATGCGGGTGCCGCAGGCACATCCACGACCGCCCTGGACCGTGGGGTTCAGGGCGGTTTCGGTGATGAATGTCACGCCGGGTGACTTATCGGAGGGGTCCTGCATAAACGCGGATCAGGCCAGGTGGTGAATATCCGGCGCGTTTCGCCACTTGTCTCCCGGGACTTCCCTGCTTTCCCGCCTTCCCCGGGTTCCCGGTCGTCTCCCGGCCTTCTCGCGTTCCCGGCTTCACGGGTTCCCGGGTTCCCTATTTCCGGGAATCACGCACGGTGCGGGTTTCAGTTCATGGGAGTGATCAGTGTGCGGAGAAACCGGAGATCCACTTCCTCCAGGGAGCCGACGACGACCCGGCCGGCGGCGGGCGCGATCGGGGCGACCGAGGGCACGGCGACCACCCGGCAGCCGGCCGCCTCCGCGGAGGCGACTCCGGTGGCGGTGTCCTCGATGACGGCGCACCCCGAGGGGTCGGCGCCGACCCCCCGCGCGGCCAGCAGATAGGGGTCGGGGTGCGGCTTGGTGCGCTCCACCTCGTCACCGGCGACCGAGAGGGTGAAGTTGGCGGGGCCGAGGGAGGCCAGGACCCGGTCGATGATGCGGCGGTGGGAGGCGGAGACCAGGGCGGTGGGCACCCGGTGGGCGGCGAGTTCGGCGAGGAGCCGCTCGGCGCCCGGCATCAGCGGCACGCCGCGGTCGATCCGGGCCTCGAACCGGTCGTTGAGCAGCACGGTCAGCTCCGGCAGCGCGATGTCGGCGCCGGTGGCCTCGATGAGGAAGCCCGCGCTGCGGGTCATCGGGCCGCCGACGACCACATCGCGCCAGGCCTCGTCCAGGGTGTGGCCGAGGCCGGCGAAGACCTCGACCTCGGCGTCCCACCAGAAGCCCTCGGTGTCCACCAGGGTGCCGTCCATGTCCAGGAAGACCGCTTCCAGGCCCGCGGCACCCGCCTGGCCGGGCTCGGGGCGGCCTTCGGCCGTACGGGTCAGGGACGCGGGGACCGTACTGGTCATCGGCACACCTCCGGAAGGGACGAGAAGGCCGGCCGACTCTCCCCGCGGCTCTCCCGCGGGGACAGGCGACCGGCCTGCTTGGGACCGATAAGTGTACGACTGCGGCGGCGCGAGCGCCCGGGGAAATCGGAAGGGGGCGTTCGGCGGCCCGGCGGCCCCGCCGCCCCCTCCCGTACCGCCGCGGTCCGCGGCCAGGTCGTCTCTTGCGGATCTTGCCGGGGCTCGCGAGCCCCGGCACCGCGCCTCGCCGGTCCGGCCCGACCGACCCGAAAGAAACTCCCTAGCGCGCGTTGAAGTACTTGGCCTCGGGGTGGTGGATGACGATGGCGTCGGTGGACTGCTCGGGGTGGAGCTGGAACTCCTCCGACAGCTCCACGCCGATCCGCTCCGGCCGGAGCAGGTCGGCGATCTTCGCCCGGTCCTCCAGGTCCGGGCAGGCGCCGTAGCCGAGGGAGAACCGCGCGCCCCGGTACTTCAGCGCGAACATGTCCTCCACGGCGTCGGGGTCCTCGCCCCCGTAGCCGAGTTCGGCGCGGACCCGGGCGTGCCAGTACTCGGCGAGCGCCTCGGCGAGCTGGACGGAGAGCCCGTGCAGTTCGAGGTAGTCGCGGTAGGAGTCGGAGGCGAAGAGCTCGGCCGTCGCCTCGCCGATCCTGGAGCCGACGGTGACGACCTGGAGGCCGACGACATCGGTCTCGCCGGACTCCTCCGGGCGGAAGAAGTCGGCGAGGCAGAGCCGGCGGCCCCGGCGCTGGCGGGGGAAGGAGAAACGGGTGCGCTCGGAGCCGTCCTCGTTCAGCAGGATCAGATCGTCGCCCTTGGAGACACAGGGGAAGTAGCCGTAGACGACGGCGGCCTCCAGGAGGTTGCGGGTGTGGAGCTGCTCCAGCCAGCCGCGCAGCCGGGGCCGTCCCTCGCTCTCCACCAGCTCCTCGTACGAGGGTCCGTCGCCGGCCCGGGTCTGCTTGAGGCCCCACTGCCCCTTGAAGAGGGCGCCCTCGTCCAGCCAGGAGGCGTACTCCTTGAGCTGGATGCCCTTGATGACCCGGGTGCCCCAGAAGGGAGGTGTGGGCACCGGGTTGTCGATGGCGACGTCGGAGCGGGCGGCGCCCTCCTCGGGGCGCTCCTCGACGACCGCGGTCGCGGCGGGCCTGACCCGGCGCTGCTTCAGCTCGGGCAGCACCGCCCCGGGGACACCGCGCTTGACCGCGATGAGCGCGTCCATCAGCCGCAGGCCCTCGAAGGCGTCCCGGGCGTAGCGCACCTCGCCCTCGTAGATCTCGTGCAGATCCTGTTCGACATAGGCGCGGGTGAGGGCGGCGCCGCCGAGGATGACGGGGTAGTCGGCGGCCATCTTGCGCTGGTTGAGCTCCTGGAGGTTCTCCTTCATGATCACCGTGGATTTCACCAGCAGGCCGGACATGCCGATCACATCGGCGCGGTGCTCCTCGGCGGCCTCCAGGATCGCCGAGACCGGCTGCTTGATCCCCAGGTTGACCACGTTGTAGCCGTTGTTGGAGAGGATGATGTCGACCAGGTTCTTGCCGATGTCGTGCACATCGCCGCGGACGGTGGCGAGCACGATGGTGCCCTTGCCCTCCGCGTCGGACTTCTCCATGTGCGGCTCCAGATGGGCGACCGCGAGCTTCATCACCTCGGCGGACTGGAGCACGAACGGCAGCTGCATCTGGCCGGACCCGAACAGCTCGCCGACGACCTTCATGCCCTCCAGGAGGGTGTCGTTGACGATGGCGAGGGCGGGCCGGTCCTGGAGGGCCTCGTCGAGGTCGGCCTGGAGACCGTTCTTCTCGCCGTCGATGATGCGCCGCTGGAGCCGCTCGTCCAGCGGGAGGGCGAGCAGTTCCTCGGCCTTGCCCGCCTTCATGGACTTGGTGTTGACGCCCTCGAAGAGCGCCATCAGCCGCTGGAGCGGGTCGTACCCCTCGGCCCTGCGGTCGTGGATCAGGTCGAGCGCGACCTTGATCTGCTCCTCGTCGAAGCGGGCGATGGGAAGGATCTTGGAGGCGTGGACGATGGCGGAGTCCAGGCCGGCCTTGACGCACTCGTCGAGGAAGACGGAGTTGAGCAGGATGCGGGCGGCCGGGTTGAGGCCGAAGGAGATGTTGGAGAGGCCGAGGGTGGTCTGCACATCGGGGTGGCGGCGCTTCAGCTCGCGGATGGCCCCGATGGTGGCGATGCCGTCCTTGCGGGACTCCTCCTGCCCGGTGCAGATGGTGAAGGTGAGGGTGTCGATGAGGATGTCCGACTCCAGGATTCCCCAGTTCCCGGTGAGGTCGGCGATGAGCCGCTCGGCGATGGCGACCTTGTGCTCGACGGTCCGGGCCTGGCCCTCCTCGTCGATGGTGAGGGCGATCAGGGCCGCGCCGTGCTCCTGGGCCAGCCGGGTGACCTGGGCGAAGCGGGAGTCGGGACCGTCGCCGTCCTCGTAGTTGACGGAGTTGATGACGGCCCGGCCGCCGAGCTTCTCCAGGCCGGCCCGGATCACATCGACCTCGGTGGAGTCCAGGACGAGCGGGAGGGTGGAGGCGGTGGCGAACCGGCCCGCCAGCTCCCGCATGTCGGCGACGCCGTCCCGGCCCACGTAGTCGACGCAGAGGTCGAGCATGTGCGCGCCCTCGCGGATCTGGTCGCGGGCGATCTCCACACAGTCGTCCCAGCGGGCCTCCAGCATGGCCTCGCGGAACTTCTTGGAGCCGTTGGCGTTGGTGCGCTCGCCGATCGCCATGTAGGAGGTGTCCTGGCGGAAGGGCACCGTCTGGTAGAGAGAGGCGGCACCGGGCTCGGGGCGCGGGTCACGGGCGGCCGGGGTGAGGCTGCGGACCCGCTCGACGACCTGGCGCAGGTGCTCCGGTGTCGTACCGCAGCAGCCGCCGACCAGGGAGAGGCCGTACTCGTGGACGAAGTTCTCCTGGGCGTCGGCCAGCTCCGGCGCGGAGAGCGGGTAGTGCGCGCCGTCCTTGCCGAGGACGGGCAGTCCGGCGTTGGGCATGCAGGAGAGCGGGATGCGGGAGTGGCGGGCCAGATAGCGCAGGTGCTCGCTCATCTCGGCGGGGCCGGTGGCGCAGTTCAGGCCGATCATGTCGATGCCGAGGGGCTCCAGGGCGGTCAGGGCCGCGCCGATCTCGGAGCCGAGGAGCATGGTGCCGGTGGTCTCGACGGTCACCGAGCAGATCAGCGGCAGGTTCAGTCCGGAGGTCTCCAGGGCCCGGCGGGCGCCGAGTATGGCGGCCTTGGTCTGGAGCAGGTCCTGGGTGGTCTCCACCAGGAGGGCGTCCGCGCCGCCCGCGATCATGCCCTCGGCGTTCTGCTGGTAGGCGTCGCGGAGGGTGAGGTAGGGGGCGTGGCCCAGTGTGGGGAGTTTGGTGCCGGGGCCCATGGAGCCCAGCACCCAGCGCTGCTGTCCGGTGGCGGCGGTGAACTCGTCGGCGACCTCCCGGGCGATCCGGGCGCCCGCCTCGGCCAGTTCGTGGACGCGCTCGGGGATGTCGTACTCCGCCAGGGCCGCGTAGTTCGTGCCGAAGGTGTTGGTCTCCACGCAGTCGACGCCGACCTCGAAGTAGGCCGCGTGGACCGAGCGCACGATGTCGGGGCGGGTGACATTGAGGATCTCGTTGCAGCCTTCGAGGTTCTCGAAGTCCTCCATCGTCGGGTCCTGCGCCTGGAGCATGGTGCCCATCGCGCCGTCGGCGACGACGACTCGCGTGGCAAGGGCCTCGCGGAGGGCTTCGATCCGGGTCCGGCTGTCGGCGGAAGGGGCGGAAGAGGTCGGCGACGAGGCCATGGAATGAGCTCCCTGGGATGCGACGGCTGTCGGCTTTGCGGCCTCCGGTGAGAGGGCGCACGGACCCAAGAGTAGCCGGAGCGGGCGTATGGGGGCGGTGGTGTCCCACGGGGCGGACTCCCATAGCCGGGGGCTTTCAGCGGAGCCGTCCGCCACGAGATACTCGCTCCACACTGACCGAGGTCGGCATCGACCGCTAGTGTTCAGCATTGTCGAACAGCAGTGGGAGAGGGCCGATCCGATGGCGAAGAGCATCCAGTCACTGGAGCGCGCGGCGGCGATGCTGCGGCTGCTCGCGGGCGGGGAGCGCCGGCTGGGCCTGTCGGACATCGCCTCCTCGCTGGAGCTCGCCAAGGGGACCGCCCACGGCATCCTGCGGACCCTCCAGGCCGAGGGCTTCGTCGAGCAGGACCCCGCGTCGGGGCGGTACCAGCTGGGGGCGGAGCTGCTGCGGCTCGGCACCGGCTATCTGGATGTGCACGAGCTGCGCGCCCGCGCGCTGGTCTGGACGGACGACCTGGCCCGCTCCAGCGGGGAGAGCGTCCATCTGGGCGTGGCTCACCAGCACGGCGTACTCATCGTCCACCATGTCTTCCGGCCCGACGACAGCCGCCAGGTGCTGGAGGTGGGGGCCATGCAGCCGCTGCACTCCACGGCGCTGGGCAAGGTGCTCGCCGCGTACGACCCGGTGGCGCACACCGAGGCCCTCGAAGTGGAGCGGGAGGCGTTCACCCCGCGGACCGTGACCGGTCTGGAGGAGTTCGAGGCGGGGCTGGCCCTCACCCGGGCGCGCGGCTGGGCCGCCGATGTCGAGGAGACCTGGGAGGGCGTGGCCGCGGTCGCGGCCCCGGTCCACGACCGCCGGCGCATGCCGGTGGGGGCGGTGGCCATCACGGGCCCGGTGGAGCGGGTGTGCGACGGCGAGGAGCTGCGCTCGGAGCTGGTGGCGGCGGTGCGCGAGTGCGCCCGCTCGGTCTCGCGGGATCTGGGCGCCGGCCGGTTCTGAGCGCCGCCGGGCGCCGGTGGGGCCGGGGACGGGCCCCCGGAGGCCCGTGGGGGTGCGCCGGGCCGCCCACGGGGATGCCCGGGGCCCTGCCGCGCGCGCGGTCGGCCGCGCCGGGCCGCCGGGCCGCGCTCGCCGCGTGCCACCTCCGCGCCG
>NZ_JBEOYB010000139.1:0-7967 GCF_040296845.1 Streptomyces sp. NPDC001985 | reverse complement strand
GAGAGAGGTACGCGGCCGTGACCCTCCAGATCCACCAGGAGACCGCCCGCGGCGGCTCCCCGGTCGCGCCGCCACTCGGCGACAGCCGCCGCGAGACCCGTCAACAGCACATCGTCGACACCCGCGTGGAAAGCCGTCGGCACGCTGGTCAACAGCTGTGCCGTCTCCGTCATGGGAATCCGGACGGAGGCGGTACGCAGCACAGCACCCGGCCCGCTCTGTTCCGGCCGCTCCGGCCGCGCCGGCCGCGCCGGTGGCACGGTGAGCAGGGGCTCGGAGTCCTGGAGGTACTCCACCCACCGGGGGACCTCAGCCAGCCGCTCCGTGCCGGTCGCCCGGGCCGTCAGCTCGCGGGCCCAGTGCCGGAAGGACACCGGCACCGGGTCGAGCCCGGCGTCACGCCCGGCCGCCAGCTCCTCGTACGCCCGCGCGAGATCCGGCAGCAGCACCCGCCACGAGACACCGTCGACCACCAGGTGGTGGAGGACCATCAGGAGCCTGCCGGGTACGTCCGGACCCCGGTCGAACCACACCACCTGGGCCATCACACCGGACTGCGGAGCCATCCGGCCCACGGCGGCGCGGGTCTCGTCGTCCACCAGGCTCTGGAGATCCGGGGCGGTCATCGATTCCACCCGGCGCACCAGCGGCCCGGCGTCGGTGCTCTCCGGGACAACCAGCGAGGGACTCTCGCCGAGCACCAGTCGGGCACGGAGCATGTCATGGCGATCCACCAACGCCTGGACCGCGTCCGTCAGGACGGTGAAGTCCAGGCCCACCGGGGTCTCGGTCAGGGTCGACTGGACCACGGTCCCGGCACTGTCGGGTCCGACCCGTCCGAGCAGTTCCCGCATGACCGGGGTCAGCGGTATCTCACCTGTGCCGCGTTCTTCGCCGGCTCCCCGCTCGGACCCGAATCGCTGGGCCACGGAGGCCAGACCGGCCGGTGTCCTGCGTTCGAATATCTGGCGGGCGGTGATGACCAGACCCGCGCGGCGAGCACTCGACACCAGCAGCATCGACATGATCGAGTCGCCGCCCAGCTCGAAGAACGAACCGCCGGCACTCACCTCGTCCAGACCGAGGACCTCGGCGAACAGAGCGCAGAGAATTTCTTCCTCAGGGGTCGACGGCGCCCGGCCGCTACTCTCCCCCGACGACTCGGGAGCCGGCAGCGCGGCCCTGTCGAGCTTGCCGTTGACGGTCAGCGGGAGTGCGTCCAGGACGACGAAGGCCGACGGAACCATGTACTCCGGCAGGCGCGCACCCGCCGACGCCCGCAACACCTCGACCTCGACACTGTCAGCCACCGGGACGACATACGCGACCAGGCGCCTGTCCCCCGGCCGGTCCTCGCGGACGACCACCGCGACCTGGCCGACCGTCTCGTGCGAAGCGATCACGGCCTCGATCTCACCCGGCTCCACCCGGAAACCACGAATCTTCACCTGCTCATCCGCCCGGCCGACGAAGTGGAGCCGGCCGTCGGCTGTCCAGCGAGCGAGGTCACCCGAGCGGTACATCCGACCGCCATACGGGTTGGCAACAAACCGCTCGGCGGTCAGATCCGGCCGGCCGACGTAACCCCGGGCCAGACCGCCACCCGCCACATACAGCTCACCCGTCACACCCACCGGCACCGGCTGAAGGAAACCGTCCAGGACAAAGACCCGGGCGTTGCCGATCGGGGCGCCGATGGCCGGAGGCTGATCCTCCGGCCCCATCGCCGGATCGAGCGGCACAGCGGTGGTGATCACGGTCGCCTCAGTCGGACCGTACGTATTCCACACCCGCGACCCCGCCAGCCAACGGCTCGCCAGATCAGCGTTCAACCGCTCCGCACCCAGCACCCAGTTCCGCACACCCGACACCGCACCCGGATCAAGCACACCCAGCAGCGACGGCACCACACTGGCAACCTCAACACCGGCGGCACGGATCATCTCCGCCAGCGCCTCCGGCTCCCTCCGCTCCTCACTCGACGCGATGGCGAGCGTCCCACCCGCACCCAGCGTGACCGCGACATCGAGAACCGCCGCATCGAAGCTGAAGGAGGCGAACTGAAGGGCGACGACACCCTCGTCGACACCGAGCACGGGACGCATCACCTGCGCGAGGTTCGCCACCCCGCCATGCGCCACCGCCACACCCTTCGGACGGCCCGTCGAACCCGACGTATAGATCACATACGCCAACTGCTCCGGACCCACCACCGTGTCGAGCGGCTCCGAGGACTGAGCGGCGATCGCGTCCGCAGCACCATCCAGGAACAGTACGGGCGTATCGGGCCCGGGTACCTCGACGCCGGCCGTGGCCAGGACCACCGAGGCGCCGCTGTCGGAGATCATGTACGCGAGGCGGTCCTCCGGATGCTCCGGGTCGAGTGGCACATACGCGCCACCGGCCTTCCACACCGCCAGCAGCGCCACCACCATCTCCACCCCACGCGGCAGGCACAGACCCACCACACACTCCCGACCCACACCCAAACCGGTCAGATACCGGGCCAGCCGGTTCGCACGCGCCTCCAGCTCCCCGTACGACAACACCACCGACCCACACCGCACCGCCGCGACATCGGGAATCCGAACGGCCTGAGCAGCGAACAGAGCGAGGACCGTGTCCGCCGCCACCACCCGACCGGTGTCATTCCACTCGGTGACAACCTGCGCCCGCTCGGTCTCCTCCAGGACGGATATCCGGCTCAGCCGCACGTCCGGATCGGCCGCCACCTGTTCCAGCACCCGACCCAGCCGACGGGCGAGTCCTCGCACCGTCTCCTCGTCGAACAGATCGGCCGCGTAGAGAATCCCGCCCCCGATACCAGCCGGCGCACCCTCGGCATCACGCTCCTCCACCAGATCCACCGACAGATCGAACCGCGCCGCTTCCGCGGCGGATTCCAGCCGGTCGACACCGAGCCCCGGCAGCTCCCAGCGGTCCCAGAGGGAGGTCTCCAGCGCGAGCATCACCTGGAAGAGCGGGTTCCGGGAGAGTGAGCGCTCCGGGTTCAGCACCTCCACCAGCCGCTCGAACGGCACGTCCTGATGGGCGTAGGCCGCGAGGTCGGTCTCCCGGACCCGCGCCAGCAGCTCACTGAAGGTCGGGTCCCCGCTCAGATCCGCGCGCAGCACCACCGTGTTCACGAAGAGACCGGCCAGACCGTCGAGGGCAGCCTGCGCGCGGCCCGCTGTCGCCGTTCCCATCGGGATGTCGGTCCCGGCGCCCATCCGCGAGAGCAGCACACCCAGCGCCGCATGGACGACCATGAACATCGTCGCCCGGCCGCGCCCCGCCATCTCCACCAGACCGGCGTGCGCCTCGGCGCCCACCCGTACCGGGACGGTGCCGCCCTGGAACGAGGAGACCAGGGGCCTCTGCCGGTCCGTGGGAAGGGCCAGTTCCTCCGGTGCGCCTTCCAGCGCTTCGCGCCAGAAGCCGAGCTGTTCGCTGATGAGACTGTCGGAATCGTCCAGGCTGCCGAGGACCTCGCGCTGCCACAGCGCGTAGTCCGCGTACTGCACCGGCAGCGGCTCCCACCCCGGCGCCCGGCCCTCCCTCCGAGCCGCGTAAGCCGTCCCCA
Organism: Streptomyces sp. NPDC001985; assembly: GCF_040296845.1. NCBI lineage: Bacteria > Bacillati > Actinomycetota > Actinomycetes > Kitasatosporales > Streptomycetaceae > Streptomyces > Streptomyces sp. NPDC001985. Next base: position 4,384 of record NZ_JBEOYB010000139.1, on the reverse strand, counting down.
GATCACGCGACAGCGCACCCATCGACCAGCCGTCCACCGCGATGTGATGCGCCACGATCAACAGCACACACTCCGAAGGACCCGTCACCAGCAACCAGACCCGCCAGGGCAGATCCGCACTGACATCGAATCCGAGAGCCGAGTATCCGGCGAGTGCCTCGTCGAGTTCGGCCTCTCCCGATTCGACCACCGTCAGCGGTGGCCGGCCGGCGGCGCCCGTCAGGATCTCCTGGCGCGGGGTGCCGTTCCGCTCCGGGAACACGGTCCGCAGGCTCTCGTGCCGGTCGGCCACATCACCCAGCGCCGCTTCGAGCGCCGCCACATCCAGCTCACCGGACATCCGCAGCGCGAGCGGGAGGTTGTAGGTCGCATCGGCGCCGGAGCCGTTCTCCTCCAGCCGGTTCAGGAACCACATCCGCTGCTGGGCGAAGGAGAGGGGCAGCACCTCAGGCCGGTCCCGGGCAGCCAACGGCACCCGGACCCGGTCCCGACCGGCGTCGATCAGTCCGGCCAGGCCGGCCACGGTCGGCGTGCCGAACAGCTCCCGGATGCTGACTTCGGTGTCGAGGACGGCCCGGACGCGGCCGATGAGACGCATCGCGAGGAGGGAGTCGCCGCCGAGGGCGAAGAAGGATGTCTCGGCCCCGACCCGGTCCGCTCCGAGGACTTCGGCGAACAGCGCGCACAGCTCCTCTTCGAGCGGGGTCGCGGGGCCCCTGCCGTCGGTCGCTCCGGCGAATTCGGGGGCGGGCAGGGCGGCGCGGTCGAGTTTGCCGTTGGCGGTGATCGGGAGGGTGTCCAGGGCCACCACCGCGGCCGGGACCATGAACTCCGGCAGCCGTTCGCCGGTGTACGCCCTCAGTGCCTCCGCGTCCACGGCGGCACCGGGCCCGGGCACCACATAGGCGACCAGCCGCTTGTCCCCCGGCCGGTCCTCCCGCACGATCACCGCCACCTGTGCGACGGACTGGTGGGAGGCGAGCACGGTCTCGGTCTCGCCGGGTTCGACCCGGAAGCCGCGGATCTTCACCTGGGTGTCCGCACGGCCCGCGAAGAGCAGTTGGCCGTCGGGCATCCAGCGGGCCAGGTCGCCCGTGCGGTACATCCGGCCGCCGGAGGGGCAGGCGACGAACCGCTCGGCGGTCAGACCCGGCCGGCCCGCGTATCCCCGGGCGAGCCCCGCCCCGGCGATGTACAGCTCACCGCTCACCCCCACCGGGACGGGCTGGAGGAACTCGTCCAGGACATAGCCGCGGGCGTTGTCGCGGAGCCGGCCGATCGGTACGACGGCCGGGGGTTCGGTTCCGGGTTCGACGGTGTACGTGGTCGTGATGACGGTGGCTTCGGTGGGTCCGTACACATTGACGAGCGTCAGGCCCGGGCAGGCTTCCTGTGCCTTGGCGAGCGCGCCCGCGGGTATGACATCGCCGCCGATGAGTACCTCGGACAGCCCGGCCAGGGCCTCGGGGGACTCGTCGGCCGTGACGCCGAAGAGTCCGGCCGACATATAGATCGCGGTGAGGCCGTGTTCCCGGATCAGTGCGGTGAGGGTTCCGGGCTCCACGCGTCCCGGCGGTGCGACGACGACCCGGCCGCCGCACACCAGCGGTACCCACAGCTCGTACGTCGAGGCGTCGAAGGTGTGCGGGGAGTGCATGAGTACGCGGTCCCGGGCGGCTGCGCTCCAGCAGGTGTCGGTGGCGAGGGCGGCCACGGCGGAGTGCGGGATCGCCGCGCCCTTCGGTACACCGGTGGAACCGGATGTGTACATCACATAGGCGACATCGGTGCCGGCCACGGTGACTCCGGGAGCACCGTCGGGGCCGGAGAGCAGTTCGTCCACCGGGACGACCTGGCGGGGGTGGGCGGGATCGCCTGCCGTGTGCCCGGCCACGGTGAGGGCGGTGTGCTCCAGGACGACCCGAATCCGGGCGGCGGGCCAGGCGGGGTCCACGGGCACGAATCCGGCTCCGGCCTTCGACACGCCGAGCAGCACCGCCACCAGCTCAGCCGAGCGGTCCATCACCACGCCGACCAGGTCGCCGCGGCGTATGCCCCGGGCGCCGAGGCCGCAGGCGATCCGGTCGGCGATCCGGTTCAGCTCCGCGTACGACCACACACAGTCCTCGCCGACCACCGCGACCGCGTCCGGTGTACGCCCGGCCTGTGCCTCGAACAGCTCGACCAGGGAGGCTCCGGGCACCTGCCGTCCGGTGTCGTTCCAGCGGTCGACCACGAGGGACCGCTCGGTGGGGTCGAGGACGGCGATCCGGCTGAGCCGGACCTCCGGGTCAGCGGCCATCTGGTCCAGCACCGAGATCAGCCGGCGGGCGAGGGTGCGGGTGGTGGCCGTGTCGAAGGCGCTGAGGAGATGCTCGATCCGGAAGGCCAGATCGTCGTCGGTCGGGTTCACGATGACGACGAGGGGGAAGTTCGTCGACTCCCTGGCCGTCGAGTCGGTGAGGCTGAGTCCCTCCGTCGGGGGCTGGGCGTCCGGGTCGCCGGGGTAGTTCTCGAAGGCCATCAGCGTGTCGAAGACCGCGCCGGGTCCGGCCAGCCGCTGGATCTCCGACAGGCCCAGATACTGATGGTCGAGCAGCGCGGACTGTTCGGCCTGGAGTTCGGCGAGCAGCCCGGCGACGGTCTGGGCAGGGTCGAGCCGGACCCGTACCGGCACGGTGTTGATGAACAGCCCCAGCATGCTCTCCATACCCGGCAGATCAGCCGGCCGACCCGCCACGCTGGCTCCGAACACCACATCGCCGCGTCCGGCGAGCTGGCCGACGACCCGGGCCCAGGCGGCCTGGACGACCGTGTTCAGGGTCAGGCCGTGTGTGCGGGTCATGTCCCGCAGGGCGTGTGCCAGCTCCGTGCCCGCCCGGGCCGTGACCCGGCCGAAGGGGGCGGATGCCGAGACGGTGGTGCCGGCGGGCGCGGCCCGGGTCGGTTCGTCCGCGCCGGCCAGGGTCTGCTGCCATGCCTCGCGCGCCGTCTCGCGGTCCTGCCGGGACAGCCATTCCAGATAGTCGCGGTACGGAGCCGCCGGGGGCAGTCCGTCCGTGCCGCCGCCGGCCTCGTACGCCGTCCACAGATCGGTCATCAGGATCGGCAGCGACCAGCCGTCGAGGACGATGTGGTGGAGAGTGATCATCATGCGGTGGCGGTCCGGGCCGGTCTTCACCAGGAGGACGCGCAGCAGTGGCGGCGCCGCGACATCGAACCGGCGTGCCCGCTCCTCGGCGCCCAGCCGTTCCGCTTCGGCGCGGGCCTCGGCCTCGTCCAGTCCGGAGATGTCCTCCTGCCGCCAGGGCAGGGTGACCTCGTGGGCGATGACCTGCACGGGCCGGTCGGCCCCGGCGATGTGCCGGAATCCGGCCCGCAGGCTCGCGTGGCGGGCGATGACCGCCTCCCAGGCGGCGCGCAGGGCGCGGGCGTTCAGCGGCCCCTGGAGCCCCAGGTCGAACTGTTCCACATAGATGTCGGACTCATGCTCGTCGAAGAGCGCGTGGAAGAGGAAGCCCTCCTGGAGGGGGGTGACGGGGAGGATGTCGGCGAGGCCGGGGACGGCCGCCTCCAGCTCCTCGATCCGGTCCTGGCCGACGGTCACGAGCGGGAAGTCCGACGGGGTCCGCCCACCGGACCCCGGGGCCGCCGCGTGGACGGCCAACCCCGCCAGCATCGCCGCCCACCCCTCCACCAGGGAACGCGCCGCCGGCTCATCGAGAACCCGCTCCGGCCAGACCAGAGTGAGCAGAAGCTCCGGCCCCTCCTCCCGGTCGTGCACCACACCCTCGGCCTCCAGGGCGTGCATCACGGGGTACTCCCCTCCGGCGCCGCCGACCGGGCCGCCTTCGGGCGCCGGTGACCAGTCGCCGGGTACGGAGTCGGGGGCGGCGGGCGCGGGTACCCGGCCGACGTAGTTGAAGCCGATCTGTGCGCCGGGGCCGGACAGTTCGGTGAGTACGGACAGTTCGGTGAGGCCGGGCCCTTCGGTGGGCCCGGAGGCGGCTCCGGTGGTGAGCCGGCGCAGGATGCCGTAGCCGAGCCCGTCGCCGGGGACCGCCCGTATCTGCTCCTTGATCCGCTTCAGCACGCGGCCGGCCGCCGCTCCACCGGCGCGTGTCTCGGCGGGGTCGATCGGTCCTGCGGTGAGTCGCACCGGTCGTACGCTGGTGAACCAGCCGACGGTGCGGGAGAGGTCCTCACCGTCCCCGAGCGGTACGCGGCCGTGGCCTTCGACATCGACGAGGAAGCCGCCCCCGGACTCGCGGCCACCGCGCCACTCGTCAACGGCGGCCGCGAGACCGGCCAGCAGCACATCGTCGACACCCGCGTGGAAAGCCGCCGGAACAGCCGTCAGCAGCGCCGACGTCACCCCGGACGG
>NZ_JBEOYB010000138.1:0-8066 GCF_040296845.1 Streptomyces sp. NPDC001985 | reverse complement strand
GTTTGAGCCGCACCACCCCAGCCCCTCCGGCGATTGAGGAGCGGGGGTTCGGGGGCCGGCCCCCGACCGAGGCCCGCACCATGCGGGCACCTGTCACACAGGGTCCGTCCTCAAACTCCCCCAGAGCTGCCTCCGGGAGGTACCCCCGGACGGGCTGAGCGTGCCGGACAGTCCGGGTGCGCCGGGCGGCTCAAGCGCGGCTTTGGGGGGCCGCCCCACCGTGGTGCCCCACCCCCACCCTGGTGACAGGGCGGCGGAAAGGAAGAAGCCATGTTCTCCGCTCTGGGCTCAGCCCTCCACCGGCGACGCCTCGCCGTCCTCCTGCTGGCGCTCGCCGTCACCGCCCTCGCCACCGTCTACGGCGGCGGCGTCTCCGCGAAACTCACCAACGGGCTCTCCGACTACGACGACCCGGGCGGCGCCAACGTCGCGGCCCGGGACACCATCGCCCGGGCCACGGGCGTCGACCCCCAGCAGGGCTATCTGCTGCTGGTGCGGACCGACCGACCGGTCACCCCGGGCGCCGCCCCCTCCGCCCCGGTGCGGGCCGCCGGTGAACTCCTGCGCTCCCGCCCCGAGGTGCGAGCGGTCTTCGACCACTCCTCGGGCGACGGCGCCGCGCTGATCTCCCGCGACGGCCGCAGCAGTGTGGTCGTGGGCGCGGTGCGCGCGCTCTCCGACAAGGAGAGCGTCGCGGCCGAGGAGGAGTTGCAGCGGGCCATCGAGGACGATCCGCTGCTGCGGGACAGCACCCTGCTGGGCGGCTCCACCCCCGGCCATGTGCAGGTGGCGAAGGTCTCCGACGAGGATGTGGCGGCGGCCGAGCTGATCGCCTTCCCCGTGGTCCTGGTCGTGCTGTTCCTGGTGTTCCGGGGGCTGGTCGCGGCGCTGGTCCCCCTGCTGGGCGGTGTGGTCTCGCTGCTGCTGACGATGGCGGGTCTGCGGCTGACCACCGACTTCATGACCGTCTCCGCCGGGGCGATGAGCCTGTCCTTCGCCCTGGGCCTCGGTCTCTCCATCGACTTCGGGCTGCTGATGGTCTCCCGGTTCCGGGAGGAGCTGGCCGGCGGCCGGGACCGCGCGGCGGCGGTGCGCGACACGGTCGCGACCGCGGGCCGGACCGTGCTGTTCAGCGCGCTCACGGTGGCCGCCGCGCTCGCCGCGCTGACCGCGTTCCCCCATCCGTATCTGCGGTCCATGGGGCTCGCGGGCGTCACCACCGTCCTGTCGGCGGCCCTGTTCGCCCTGGTGGGGCTGCCCGCGCTGCTGGCCGTGCTCGGCCGGCGGATCAACGCGCTGGCGCCGCGCCGCTGGCAGCGGACGGCCGGGGCGTCGGCGGCCGAGGGCCGCTGGCACCGGCTGGCGTCCGCCGTGATGCGCCGTCCCGCGGTCTTCGCGGTGATCGCCACGGGCATTCTGCTGCTGATCGCCTCCCCTCTGGCGGGGGTGCGGTTCACCGGCGTCGACCCGTCGCAGCTTCCCCGGGAGACCAGCGCGGGCCGGGTGGCCGCCGCCCTCGACCGGGAGTACGAGGACCCGTCCACCGCCCCCCTCCAGACCGTGCTCACCACCGGCGGGGCCCCGGACGCGGAACGGCTCGCCCGGTACGCCGCGCGGATCGGCTCCACACCCGGTGTGGAGTCGGTGGGCACCCCCTTCCCCCTGGACGACGGCCACTGGGAGATCGACGCGGTCCTCGCCGGCAGTCCGCTGGGTGACACCGCGCAGCGGGCCGCGGAGGACGTGCGGAGGCTGGCCGCTCCGTACCCCGCGGCCCACACCGGCGCGACGGCGGACTTCCTGGCCCAGCGCGACTCCATCGCCGACGGTCTGCCCCTGGCGGGCGGCATTCTGGCCGGGGTGACCCTGCTGCTGCTCTTCGCCTTCTCCGGCGCGGTGGTGCTGCCGCTGATGGCGCTGGTGATGAATGTGCTCTCCACCGGGGCCGCGTTCGGCTTCCTGGTCTGGGTCTTCCAGGACGGCCACCTCGGCTTCCCGGCGCAGAACGGTCTGGAGGCCACCACTCCCCTGCTGGTCTTCGCGCTCGCGTTCGGTCTGTCGACGGACTACAACGTCTTTCTGCTCAGCCGGATCAAGGAGGCCCGCGCCCAGGGCCTGGACGAGCGGGCTGCGGTGGCCCGCGGCCTCTCCCGCACCGGGTCGATCGTGACCTCGGCGGCCGTGCTGTTCTGTGTGCCGGTGTGCGCGCTGGCACTGTCGCGGCTGGTGTTCATCCAGGAGCTGGGGCTCGGCGCCGCGTTCGCCGTGCTGATCGACGCCACCGTGGTACGGGCCCTGCTGGTGCCGGCGCTGATGGCTCTGCTGGGCACGGCCAACTGGTGGGCCCCGGCGCCGTTGCGGCGACTGCACCGGGCCCTGTTCCCGCACCGGCCGCCGGCGCCCGCCCCCGCACCGGCCGACCGGCCCGGGACGGGAGGGGCGGCCGGGTCCGGTGCCGGAAGGCCGGAGCGCTCCCCCGCGTCCGTCTCCTGAGGCCGGGCCACCGCTTTCCGGTGGCGAAGAGTCCATGGGTTGGTGCGCAAGAGTCCAAACGGTGCTCTTGCGCACCTGTCGCCCCAGCGAGCAGGGTCCTCCACGAGGTTGAGACGACGACAACCAGCCGCGCACCATCAGCGCTCGTGGAGGCTCGATGAACGACGCAGCACCACAGACCCACGGCAGTGACGACGACGGCGCGATGAGCCGCCGTTCCGTGCTGCGGACCACGGCGGGAGCCGGCGCCGCCGGGCTCGCCCTCGGCGCCGTCGGCGCGGGCACCGCGTCCGCCGCGCCGGCCGCGTCCGCCGGGGACGAGGCCGGGTCCGAGGCGGCGGCACCCGCCCGCAAGGGCCGGACCATGGCCGGTGTCCCCTTCGAGCGGCGCGGCACCGTGCGCGTCGGGATCATCGGTCTCGGCAACCGGGGCGGCAGTATGCTCCCCATCTTCCTCGCCCTCCCGGGGGTGCGGGTCCTCGCGCTCTGCGACCCGGTCAGGGCCCAGGCGGAACGCGCCGCCGCGAAGGTGGTGGCGGCCGGACAGCCCGCGCCCGCCCTCTACACCAAGGGCGACGACGACTACCGGAACCTCTGCGGGCGCGGCGATCTCGACTTCGTCTATGTGGCGACCCCCTGGGAGACCCACTTCGCGATGGCGAAGTCCGCGATGCTCAACGGCAAGCACGTCGGGGTGGAGTGTCCGGTCGCGATGCGGCTGGAGGAGCTGTGGGGGCTGGTCGATCTCTCGGAGCGCACCCGGCGCCACTGCATGCAGCTGGAGAACTGCTGCTACGGCCGGAACGAGATGCGGGTGCTGCGGATGGCGCACGCCGGGAAGTTCGGCGAGCTGCTGCACACGGCCGGCGCGTACAACCACGATCTGCGGGAGCTGCTCTTCCACCCGGACTACTACGAGGGTCCCTGGCGGCGGCAGTGGCACACCCGGCTGCGCGGGGACCTCTACCCCAACCACGCCTTCGGCCCGGTCGCCAACTATCTGGACATCAACCGGGGCGACCGGGTGGTGTCGATCTCCAGCTTCGGCACTCCGGCGCTGAGCATGGCCGAGTACCGCGAGGCGCACCTGCCGCCGGGCGACCCGAGCTGGAAGGAGTCGTACATCAGCAGCGACCGGACCTTCAGCATGCTCAGGACGGAGAAGGGGCGGATCATCCGGCTGGAACACGACGTTTCAAGCCCGCACCCCTACAGCCGGATCAACAGCCTCGGCGGGACCAAGGGTGTCTTCGAGGACTTCCCGGCGCGGATCTACATCGAGCCCGACCACTCCGGCCACCAGTGGGGGAGCTTCGCGCAGTACGCCGAGTGGGACCACTGGCTGTGGAAGGAGCACGCCAACCCGCCGGGCGGCCACGGCGGGATGGACTACATCATGCTCTTCCGGCTGATGCAGTGCATGCGGCTGGGACTGGTGCCCGACTTCGATGTGTACGACGCCGCCACCTGGACCGCGCCCGTGCCGCTCAGCCATGCCTCGATCCGCGCCAAGGGCGCGCCGCTGCCGATCCCGGACTTCACCCGCGGGGAGTGGCGCACACCCCGATCGGGTATGGATTCGGACAAACCTGCGGAGTGAGAAAAGGAGCGCGGGCCCGTACGGGCGCCCGTGCTCCGCTCCGGGGCCAAGCGGTACCCCCGGTACGTTCTGGCGCGATCTGCCGCTGCCACCCCGAAAGGGTTTGCGAAAACAGGGCACAACCGGCGAGCCTTGCACTCTTTGCGCCAACCTCGAACCGTGCTGGGACGCCATGCAAATTCGCGACCTTCCGTATACCGACCCGGGTGACCCGGATGTCCGGTCCGGTCCTCACTTTCTGCTCTGGCTCGGTCGCAATCAGCTGGGAGGCCAGCTCACCTCCGTCTTCTGGGGACTGGTCAACCAGCTCGGCGTGGCCGCCCTGCCGCTCGGCGTCGGCCTGGCGGTCCAGGCGGTGGTGGACGGCTCCGGCACCCGGCTGGGCTGGGCGGCCGGGCTGATCGTGCTGCTCGGGGTGGTGATCGCGGTCGGCGAGACCATGCTGCACCGGTCCACCATCACCAACTGGATCACCGCGGCGGCCCGGGTGCAGCAGCTGCTCTCCCGGCGCACCGCCGAGCTGGGCTCCCTGCTGACCCGGCGGGTCGCGGCGGGCGAGGTGGTCGCGGTCTCCACCGGTGACGTGGAGAAGATCGGCTGGTTCGTCGAGGCGTTCTCCCGCTTCCTCGCCGCGGCCACCGCGCTGCTGGTGATCTGTGTCGGCCTGGTGATCTACCAGCCCGCCCTCGGCGCGGTGGTCGCCATCGGCATTCCGCTGCTCGCCCTCGCGGTGCTGCCGCTGCTCCCCGTCGCCACCCGGCGCGCCGACATCCAGCGCGACAAGGCGGGTCTCGCCACCGAGCTGGCCGCCGACACCGTCGCCGGGCTGCGGGTGCTGCGCGGCATCGGCGGCGAGGAACTGTTCCTGCGCCGCTACCGCGCCGCCTCCCAGGAGATGCGCCGCGCCTCGGTGCACAGCGCGCGCATGTGGTCGCTGATCACCGCGATCCAGGTGCTGCTGCCCGGCGCGCTGATGGTGACGGTGGTGGTGTACGGCGCGAACCTCGCGCTCGACGGCCGGATCACCGTCGGCGAACTGGTCACCGTGTACAGCGCGGTGCTGCTCGCCGCCCATCCGATGCGGACGTTCGAGGAGGTCGCGATGGCCTACTCCTACTCGAAGCCCTCCGCCAAGCGGGCGGCGCGCGTGCTGTCGCTGCGCCGTGGGACCGCCGGCTCCGGCGCTCCGCACGGCGAGCTGACCGGCGATCTGTACGACCCGGTCACCGGTGTCCTCGCCCCCTCGGGCACCTTCACCGCCGTGGTCTGCGGCGACCCGGACGCGGCGGGGCTGCTGGCCGAGCGCCTCGGCGGGCACCCGGGCGACGCCGAGGGCCGGGCCTCCGTCCTGCTGGGCGGGGTGCCGCTGGACGACGTACCGCTCACGGCGGCCCGTACGGCCGTGCTCGTCCAGGACAAGGACCCCGTGCTGCTCTCCGGCACCCTGCGGGAACTGCTCGACATCCCGTCCTCCGGGAAGGTCTCCGCGCGGGCCGCGCTGGAGGCGGCGCAGTGCGGCGATGTGCTCCAGGCGCTCGCCCGGGCCTCCGCCGACGAGCACGCCGATCCGATGGAGACCCGGATCACCGAGCGCGGGCGGTCGCTCTCCGGCGGCCAGCGCCAGCGGCTGGCGCTGGCGCGCTCGCTGGTCACCGACCCCGGGGTGCTGATCCTGGACGAGCCGACCTCGGCCGTCGACTCGCACACCGAGGCGCGGATCGCGGCGGGGATCAGGTCGCTGCGCGAGCGGCGCACCACGGTGGTCCTCTCGTCGTCGCCGCTGCTGCTGGACCTCGCGGATCAGGTGGTGCTGGTGGACGGGGAGAAGGTGGCGGCCGTCGGCAGCCACCGCGACCTGCTGCGGACCGACGCCCGCTACCGGGCCGTCGTCACCCGGGAGACCCCGGCGGAGACCGCCGAACGGCTCGGCTCGGCCCTGCCCGGGGCGGCTCTGCCGGGCGCCGCTCTGCCGGGCGCCGACGGGATCGGCACGCTGGAGGAGACCGCGTGAGCAGCAGCACCACCCGTACCGACCGCACCACGCGCACGAACCGCCCGAGAGGAATGGCGATGTTCCGGGTTCCGCCGCCCGCGTACGACCCGGCGGCGCCGGAGACCGCGACGACCCTGCCCGTCGGCGACCGCACCACCGTGAAGGCGTACGTCCGCGAGATGCTGCGGCGCCACCGGGGGGCCTTCGTGGCGCTGGTGGTCTTCAACTCGGTCGCCGTGATCGCCTCCATGACCGGCCCCTATCTGCTGGGGTCGCTGGTGGAACGGCTCACGGACGGGGCCCGGGAGCTGCACCTGGAGCGCACGATCGCGGTGTTCGCGGTCGCCGTCGTCATCCAGAGCGTCTTCGTGCGGATGATGCATCTGCGCGGCGCGACGCTGGGTGAGGAGGTGCTCGCCGATCTCCGCGAGGACTTCCTCGTGCGGTCGGTGGCGCTGCCCCCGGGCGTGCTGGAGCGGGCCGGCACCGGCGATCTGCTCTCCCGTATCACCACCGACATCGACCGGCTCGCCGGCGCCATGCGGGAGGCGGTGCCGCAGCTGACGATCGGTGTGGTCTGGGCGGTGCTGCTGATCGGCGGGCTGGCGGTGACCGCGCCGCCGCTGGCGCTCTCGGTGGTGGTGGCGCTGCCGCTGCTGATCGTGGTCTGCCGCTGGTACTTCAAGCGGGGGCCGATCGCCTACCGCTCGGAGGCGGCGGGGTTCGCCGCGGTCTCCACCGTGCTCGCCGAGACCGTCGACGCGGGCCGGACCGTGGAGTCCCACCGGCTGGGGGACCGCCGGGTCGCGCTCTCCGACGAACGGGTGCGGAACTGGGCCGAGTGGGAGCGGTACACCCTCTACCTGCGGTCGGTGTTCTTCCCCGTGATCACCCTCACCCACACCACCGTGCTGCTCTCGGTGCTGCTGATCGGCGGCTCGTTCGTCCTCCAGGGCTGGATGGACATCGGGCAGCTCACCACGGGGGCGCTGCTGGCGCAGATGCTGGTCGATCCGGTGGGCATCATCCTGCGCTGGTACGACGAGTTGCAGGTGGCCCATGTCTCGATGGCCCGGCTGGTGGGCATCCGGGAGATCGAGCCGGAGGCCGGGGACAGCGGGGTGCGGCCCGAGGGCCGCGATGTGCGGGCGGAGGAGGTGCGCTTCGGCTACCGCGAGGGCGTGGATGTGCTCCACAGGGTCTCCCTGGAGGTCGAGCCGGGGACCCGGCTGGCCCTGGTCGGCCCGTCCGGGGCCGGGAAGTCCACGCTGGGGCGGCTGCTCGCCGGGATCTACGCCCCGCGCACGGGGCGGGTGGCGCTCGGTGACGCCGAGCTGTCCCGGATGACGGCCGAGCGGGTGCGGCAGCATGTGGCCCTGGTCAACCAGGAGCACCATGTCTTCGTGGGCACGCTGCGGGACAATCTGCGGCTGGCCCGCGCCGAGGCGGACGACACCGAGCTGTGGGCGGCGCTCGGCGCGGTGGACGCGGAGGGCTGGGCCCGTGGGCTGGAGGAGGGGCTGGACACCGAGGTCGGCTCCGGCGGTGCGGCCCTCACCCCGGCCCAGGCCCAGCAGATCGCCCTGGCCCGGCTGGTCCTGGCGGACCCGCACACCCTGGTCCTGGACGAGGCGACCTCGCTCCTCGACCCGCGCGCGGCCCGGGAGCTGGAGCGCTCCCTCTCCCGGGTGCTGGACGGCCGTACGGTGGTGGCGATCGCGCACCGGCTGCACACGGCGCACGACGCGGATGTGATAGCCGTGGTGGAGGAGGGGAGGATCAGCGAGCTGGGGAGCCATGAGGAGCTGGTGGCGGTGGACGGGGCGTATGCGGCGCTCTGGCGCTCCTGGCACGGATAGCCGCCCCCGCGCCACGGGCCCCCCGCACCCTGCGGGCCACGTTCGGGGGCCGGGGTCTCGATGCCCAGGGTGAGGGTGAGCGCGTCCTCGGTCAGCTCGAACATCTGGGTGACGCGTCCGG
>NZ_JBEOYB010000137.1:0-8068 GCF_040296845.1 Streptomyces sp. NPDC001985 | reverse complement strand
CGGGCGGCGGGAGAGCCGGCCGCGCACCGCCCGACAGCTCAGCTGTTCCTGGCGATGTTCCGCGAGATCCAGCCCTTGTAGGCGGTCACATCGGTGTAGATGCCCTTGCCGGAGGCGCAGAGCGGATCGGTGTCGCCGTCGCCGGAGGTCGCGCCGATCAGCTCCCACCGCCCGGCCCCGTTCCGCTGGAGCTGCGGCCCGCCCGAGTCCCCGTTGCAGGCCATCGCGCGGGCCCTGGGGCTGGTGGTGCACAGCTCCTTCGCCCCGATGCCGCTGCACTCCGACGCGGCGGCCCTGCGGGCGTCGAGCTGCTGGAGCCGGTCGGGGAAGACCCACCGCTCGGCCTCGGGCGTGTCGTACACGGTGCCGAAGCCCAGCAGCCGGGTGGGCGTGCCGGCCCCGCCCGGCTTCTTCGCGATGGCGATCGGCCGCTGCCCGACCGGGCGGTCCATGCGGATGAGCGCGATGTCGTCCTGGCTGCGGTGCCCGCCCCCGGCGCTGTAGCCCGGGTGCCTGATGATCTTGTCGACCTCGCGGACGGTGCCGCCGTGCTTCCGGTTCTCGCTGCCGACGCGGACCTTCCCCGTCATCATCGTCCTCTCGACGCAGTGTCCCGCGGTGAGCAGCCACTGCGGGTGGATCAGCGACGCGCCGCACTGAGCGTCGTACACCGACATCGGGACCGTCGCCATGAACGGGTAGCGCTCGGTCGACCGGTCCCCGTTGACGATGGCTCCCGCGCTGCCGGTCATCGCGGTGAGGACGAGGACGGAGGCCGCGCCGACCGCCGCCGCCCCGGCCGGCCGGGGTCGTATCCGCCGGGCGGGGCGGGCGGCGGTGTCGCGGGAGTGCGGGAGCAGCATGGGAGGGCCTTTCAGGGAGGGTGGTGGTCCGATGGGCACGGAGCCGGGCGTCCCCTCGCTTCCGTCTTCCGTGATCTCATCCTCACGTTCCCGGCGGTGCGGGAAACAGCTCCCTGAATGTCACCCTCGGCTAAATTCCGGACATGTCTGTGATCGCCGTCCTCGTGTTCGACTCCGTCCCCGGGCATCAGCTCACCGGGCCGGGACTGGTCTTCGGAACAGCGGTGCGACACCACCCCCAGGTCGCCTATGAGCTGCGGTTCTGTGCCGTCCCGCAGCTCCGTGCCACCGCCGCGCCCGGCTCCTTCGGGATCGAGACGCCCTGGGGTACGGAGGGTCTCGACGGAGCCGACACGATCTGGGTGCCCGGGCACGCGGGCTTCCGGGAGGAGCCGCCGGCGGAGGTCGCGGACGCGCTGCGGGCCGCCGCCGCCCGGGGCGCCCGGATCGGGGCGGTCGGCACGGGCACGTTCACGCTCGCGGCGACAGGGCTCCTCGACGGCCGGCGGGCCGCGACGAGCCGCCGGCACACCGGGGAGCTGGCCCGGCTCCATCCCCGTACGGAGGTGGACCCGGAGGGCTCGGTGGTCCGGGACGGCCCGTTCCTCAGCGCGGCGGGGGTACTGGGCGGGGTGGATCTGGGGCTGCGCATGGTCACCCTGGACCACGGCACACGGGTGGCGATCGAGACGGAGCGCCAGATGTTCCTCCAGCTCCACACCGCGCCGGACGACCCGGTGGCGTACAGCGCCGTCACCCCGCGGAACAGCCCGCTCGCCCCCACCACCCGGTGGATGGAGGCCCATCTCGACCGTCCGCTGACCCTCGCCGACATCGCCGCGCACGCGGGGCTGGGCGTCCGCAGCCTGACCCGGCGCTTCCGGGCGGACACCGGGCTCACCCCGCTCCAGTACCTGCTGCGCGCCCGGGTCCAGCGGGCCCAGCGGCTGCTGGAGCGCGGGGACGAGCCGGTGGAACGCGTCGCGGCGCGGACGGGGTTCGGCACACCGGCCAATCTGCGCCACCACTTCCAGCGCTTCACCGGCACCAGCCCGAGCGTCTACCGGACGGCGTTCCGCACCCTTGTCACCACCCTCACCGGGGCGGAGGACAACGGAGGCGACGGAGGGGACGGAGGGGACGGAGGGGACGGAGGCGGCGGGACGGGCTGAGCACGGCGACCGCGCTCCGTCGCCGTGCCGTCCCGTCCCGTCCCGTCCTGTCCTGTCCTGTCCCGTTCCCGTTCCCGTCGGCAGTCGGCGGCGGCGTTCTCACGTCTCCCGTTGGTAGAAGATGTAGAAGAAGACCACGAGCGTGACCGCGGCGAGGATCAGCCCCACTCCCGCCGAGCGCAGCACGCTGTCCCCGGTCAGGCTGTGCAGGAACCCGATCGCGATTCCGCACAGCACGCCGTAGGCGGTGGCCCGCAGCTCGCGCGGCAGGGCGTTCTGGACCCGGCCGAGGCCGTAGGCCAGCGCCGTGAAGATCAGGCCGGCCACCACCCCGTACAGGACGTCCCCCCAGCCGACCGCTCTGCCGGTGCGGTGCAGGAACCCCGCGTAGAACCCGAAAAACGCGCCCAGGGCGAGCGGTACCGCCCAGGAGAGTGAACCGTGGTGCCGTGCGGGCACCGTCGCGTGAACGGCCATGACCGGGGCTCCTTCCCTCGCGTCCTTCCTCCTCTCAGGAAGCACCCGGCGTCCGCCCCCGGCAACTCGGCGGTCCCGCCGCCCGGCCCGGCGGGACCGGCGGTGCCGTCCGCCCCCGGGGAGGTCCGCCGGTCGGCGGTGCACCGCTCGCGCGCGGGCGGCGACCCGCGTTCCCTTGGAGGGGTGCGGAGACTTCTCTCAGCGGTGTCGGCGGTGCTGATCGCGCTCGTGGCCGTTCTGACGCCGCTGAGCGTGCTCGCCGTGTGGGCCGAGCGGGAGATCGGCGACACCGACGGCTATGTCACCGCGATGGCGCCGCTCGCGTCGGACCGGGCCGTGCGGAACGCGGTCGCGGACCGGATCACCGAGGAGGTGCTCGCCAAGGTCGACGCCGGGCCGCTGGCCGTGGGGGTACGGGAGCTGGTGCACGAGGCGGTGCTGTCGTTCGCCGGGACCGATGCCTACCGGACCGCCTGGAACACGGTCAACCGCGCGGCGCACACCGCGGTCGAGCAGGCGCTGACGAGCGACGAGGGCGACACCGCGAGTATCGATCTGACGCCGGTGAGCGAGCAGGTCAAACGGCAGCTGAGCCTGGAAGGGGTGCCGTTCGCGGAGCAGATCCCGGTGGTGGGAACGAAGATCACGGTGGTGGAGCCGGACCAGCTCGGCGTGGCCCGCGAGGTGTTCGACGCGCTCCAGGTCGCGGGGGTGTGGCTCCCGGTGGGTACGGTCCTGGTGGCCGTGGCGGCGCTGCTGTGCGCGCGGCGCCGGGCGCGTGCCCTGGCCGGCCTGGGGCTGGCGCTGGCCGTGGGCGGCGCGCTGCTGCTGCTCACGGTCGTGGTGGGCCGGGCGCCGGCCCTGGACGATCTGCCGCCGGATGTGGACCACCCGGCGGCAGACGCGGTGTACGGCGCGCTGACGGCGACCCTGCGGACGGCGTCCTGGTGTCTGATGGGCGCGGGTCTCGCCATCGCCGCGGCGACCTGGTGGTTCGGACGGCCCGGGCGGCCGGAGCGGACCGCGGGCCCCGGCGGCGGGGCGGACCCCGGGACGGAGACGGGCACGGGCCCCGGCAGCGGCAGCGGTCCCGGCACCGGACCCGACACCGGCAGCGGCACTGGCACCGGCAGCGATACGGAGACGGAGACGAAGACAGGGACGGGGACGAAGACGGGGATGGATGCGGGCGGCTCTCCTCCGGTTGCGTCGAGTTGATGCCACGGCCGCCCTGGCCGGAACGATGTGGGTGAGACTGACGTCATCCCTGTGTGGCATCTCGCGAAGGCGCCACACCGCCCTCTCCCGTCATCACCTCACGCACGGAGGCAGTTGTGGACAGCACGGCGCAGACCGCGGCCCCGGCCGCCGGACCAGGCGCTTCCGTACGCCGCTCCGGTGGCCGGGGCACCGCCTGGCTCGCGGGCCTGCTGCTGTCCGCCCCCACGGTGGTCGCGGCCTGCCGGGTCGCGGGCGTGGACGGAATGACACCGATCCCCCAGCTCCTCGCCTTTCTGCCGTGGCTGCTGGTGCCGGCCGGGGCGGCACTGCTGCTCGCCCTGCTCAAGCGCCGGCGGGCGCAGTCGGTGTGGGCGGCGGTGGTGCTCGCGGTCATCGGCTGGTTCGTCCGGCCCTACGACACCGGTCTCGCCGACACCCCCTCCGGCCGGGTGGTGGCCCAGCTCGAAGTGCTGACCTCGAATGTCGAGTTCGGCAACGCGTCCAGGGCGCTGGTGGAGACGGTCCGGCGGGAGAAGCCCGATCTGGTCTTCGTCCAGGAGTGCGCCGAGACCTGCTCGGACGCGCTCGCCGCGGAGATCCCCCGTGCCGACTATCCGCACCGCAATGTCGTCGAGGGGCCCATGGCCTCCGGCTCGGCGATCCTCAGCAAGTACCCCCTGCGCACCGCCCCCGGCATCCGGAGCACGCTCGCCATGCCCGGCTCGGTGGCGGAGATCGCGGGCAAGGAGGTGCACCTCCAGCTCGCGCACCCGCTGCCGCCGATCCCCGGCGGGGTCGACGCGTGGCGCGGTGAGCTGGGCCGCATGCGGGACTACGCGACGGGGGTGAAGGACGCCCCGGCGATCGTCGCCGGCGATTTCAACGCCACACCGGACCATGCCGCGTTCCGCCGAATACTGGACGCGGGCGGTCTGCGCAACAGCGCCGACCTCGGCGGGGCCGCCCGCACCCCTTCCTGGCCGACGATGGTGAGCCGGCCGCTGGGAGCCCAGATCGACCATGTGCTGATCAGCCGTGAGTTCTCGGTCCGCGGGGCCCGCTTCCTGGAGCTGGGCGACACCGACCACCGCTCCCTGCTGGTCCGCCTGGACCTCCACGACGCCCGCTGAACCCGCCCCGCCGGACCATCACCCCACGGGCCACCACCCACCGGCCACCACGGCCATCACCGGCCATCACCGGCGACCGGACACCGGCGGCGGCCACCGCCCGACCACTCCCGACCCCTCCCGACCACCCCCGCGCACCTCCCCGGGAGACGACTTGCCCCTACGGCGCGCCATGAGGCATGTGTGGACCATGGAGACCCGAGCGGGACGACTGTCCCCACCCGAGTGGCTGCTCAACACGCTGCGCCCGCAGTCCGCCCCCGTGCCCTGGGCGGCGGTCCTCCGGGCCGGGGTGGCGCTCTCCGTGCCGCTCGCCGCGGGCATCGCCGCGGGACGGCCCGAGTACGGCGCCCTGGTCTCCATGGGCGCGCTGAACGGAGTCATCAGCGACACCGCCGACGCCTACCGGATGCGCGTCCTCAATATCGCGGTCCCGCAGCTCTTCGGCGCCGTCGGGGTCACACTGGGCACCCTGGCGTACGGGCAGGGCTGGCTCGCGGTGGTGGTGCTGACCCTGGTGGCGCTGGCCTCCGGAATGGTGTCGTCGATCGGCGCTGTCGCCTCCGTCTCGGGGCTGGTGCTGCTGCTCAACGCGGTGGTGGGCGCGGGGCTCCCGCTGCCCGAACCGCTCTGGATGCCCGCGCTGCTGCTCACCCTGGGCGGGCTGTTCGTCCTGGTGCTCACCCTGCTGGGCTGGCCGTTGCGCGGCCGGACACCGGAGCGGGCGGCGGTGGCCGCCGCCTACCGCGGCGTCGCGGAACTGCTGGCGGCGGCCGGCACCGCCGCGTATCCGGAGCGGCGCCAGGCGGTCACCGACGCCCTCAACACGGCCTATGACCTGATCCTGGCGCTGCGCACCCGCGAGCACGGCCGGCGCGGCCCGTTGGTGCGGCTGCTGGCCCAGCTCAATGTGCTCATCCCGCTGCTGGAGGCGGCAGCGGCGGCGCATCTGTACGGCAGGGCGTCCCACAGCCCGGCGGTCGCCGCCGCCGTCCGCGCGTTGGCGGACGCGGTCACCGACAGCGGGGGCGGGGGCGGGCCGGTGGATCTGTCGGGGCTGCCCGAGCCGGAGGGCCCCGCCGACCGGGCGGTGGACGCGGCGCTGCGGCACGCGGCGGCCGTGGTGCACCGGCCGGACCCGGACCTCTCCCCCGGGGAGGACAGCCTCGGCCGCCCGGCGGGACCCGCCGCCCGGTTCCGGACCACGGCCCGGGCCGTCCTGTTCTCCGAGGCGTCCTGGCGGTACGGCGCACGGCTGGCGCTGTGCATCGGGCTCGCCCAGGCGCTGGTGTCCCTGGTGGAGGTCCCCCGTTCGTACTGGGTCGCCCTCACCGTCACCTTCGTCCTGAAGCCGGACTTCGGCTCGGTCTTCTCCCGCGCGGTCCTGCGCGCCCTCGGCACCGCCGCAGGGCTGCTCGTCGCGGCCCCCGTGCTCGCCGCGGTGCCGCGCGGCTGGTGGGACGTGCCGGTGATGATGCTGCTCGCGGGGCTGATTCCCTGGTTCTCCGCGAAGGGGTACGCCTTCCAGACCGCCGCGATCACCCCGGTGATCCTGCTGCTCTCCGACACCCTCAACCACGAGGGCTTCGACCTGGTGCTGCCCCGGCTGCTGGACAGCCTCCTCGGCTGCGCCATCGCGCTGATCGCCGGGTATCTGCTCTGGCCGGAGAGCTGGCACACCCGGATCGGCGACCGGCTGGCCGCGGCCGTGGACGAGATCGCCGGATATGTGGCGTGCGCCTTCGACCCGGACGCGGACCGGGGGGAGCAGGTGCGCGGGCGCCGCAGGATCTACCGCGAGCTGTCGGCCGTGCGGTCCGAGTTCCAGCGGGCGCTGACCGAACCACCGCCGACCGGGGCGCGGGCGGCGGCCTGGTGGCCCCTGGTGGTCGCCGTCGAGCGCATCGTGGACGCGACCACGGCCGCCCGGGTGCGCGTCGGCCACGGCGCCGCCCCGCCGTCGCCCCCGGAGGTGGCGGGCGTCGCGCGCGAACTGCGCGAGCTGGCGGGGAATCTGCGCAGCAGCGAGGTGCTGGTGGAGGTGCGCACAGCCCTGGAGGGCGACGAGGACGGCGTCCTCGCCCCCCTCCGCCACGAGGTGACGGCGGCCCGCGCGATCA
The DNA here is from genome assembly GCF_040296845.1 of Streptomyces sp. NPDC001985. Lineage (NCBI taxonomy): Bacteria > Bacillati > Actinomycetota > Actinomycetes > Kitasatosporales > Streptomycetaceae > Streptomyces > Streptomyces sp. NPDC001985. Next base: position 1,085 of record NZ_JBEOYB010000137.1, on the reverse strand, counting down.
CCTCACCCGTGCGCGGACCCCGCCGTCCCGGTGCCGGGGAGGGCCCGAAGGCCCCCGCTCACCCCGGGGAGTGAGACCGGGCGGGTCAGGGGCCCGGGCGCTGCTGGAGGCGCTCCAGGTCCCTGCGGTCCCGCTTGGTCGGGCGGCCGGCGCCCCGGTCCCGCACCGCCACCGGCGCGGTGAACTCCTTCGGCGGGGGCGGCGGGCTGTTGTCGACGAAGCACTGGACGGCCACCGGCGGTCCCACCCGCTTGCGCACGATCCTGGAGACGACCACCAGCCGCTCCCGGCCCGCGTGGAAGAGCCGCACCTGATCGCCGATCCGCAGGGTGTGCGCGGGCTTGACCCGGGTGCCGTTGACCCGGACATGGCCGGCCTTGCACGCGGCAGCGGCCTGCGAGCGGGTCTTGGTCAGCCGTACGGACCAGATCCAGGCGTCGACCCGTACGGACCCTTCCGTCCCTTCGGTTTCCATGCGTCCGACTCTACGGCTCCGGCACACGGAACAGCGGCCGGTATTCCCGGGCCGCCGGGGCGGGCCCGGGAAGAGCCCGCCCCGGCGGCCGGGGCCCGGGTCAGACGCCGATCTCGCGGCCGTCCTTGCGCCAGACGGCGACGACCGAGGGCCGGACGAGCTTTCCGGGGCCGTCGGGCCAGGTGCTCGCGGGCTTCTCGACCGACGCGCCGTCGATCTCGCCCGGGTGCTGGACCGCGACCAGGACCCGGCGCTCCTGGATCACCGGACCACAGGTCTCGGCCCCCTTCGGCACGGTGAGGAACTGCTTCAGCTCACCGCGCCGCTCGCCGTGGGTCGCCACCCCGAAGAGCCCATCGTGGGAGCCGAGCTGATTGCCGTCGGTGGAGATCCAGAGGTTGCCGTGCGGATCGAAGGCGACATTGTCCGGGCAGGAGATCGGGCTGACCCTCTCCTTGGGGAAGCCCGCGAAGTAGGTGGACGGGTCCTCGGGGTCGCCGGCGACCAGGAAGAGACGCCAGGCGAAGCCGTCGCCCGCCGGGTCGTCCCAGTTCTCCGCCAGCTCCAGGATCTGGCCGTGCTTGTTGAGATTCCGCGGATTGGCCTCGTC
>NZ_JBEOYB010000136.1:0-8939 GCF_040296845.1 Streptomyces sp. NPDC001985 | reverse complement strand
TACGGGCCGCCAAAAACGCTCCGGGGCTCCGCCCCGGCCGAGGGGCTCCGCCCCTCGAAATGTCACCTTCGGTGACAATGGGGCCTCCGGCCCCCATGGTCGCCCTCCGGGCGACCAGAAGCTGGCTACAAGGATGCCCGGGCTTCGTTTCGAACGTGCCGGCCTCTGGGGCAGCTGTAGTTGCGGTTCCCTGTCCGCAGCGTCACCACATGTCGCCCGATGGTCGCTGGGTACGGGCCGGCGTCGATGATGTCCTCATGATGGCGGTGTGTATCCGGTGAAGCTCTGCGTTTCACTTTCAGTCGGACCATTTATGACGGTGCATCATATTGATTCACCATTCAGTAGAATGGTCTAGACCATAGGAGAACCAGACACCTGCGGAGCATCCCGTTTATTTCCACCAGCTGCGCTCTCAGGCGCCGATTCCGATCGCGCTGACGTACGCGTAGGCCAAGAAGTCGGAGTCCAGTTCGGAGATGATGTCGTCCCAGATTTCGTCGAGAGTGTCGAAGTCGTTGGCGGCCCAGGCTCTGACGGTATCGCCCCAGATGTAGCGGGCCTGGATGGAGCGGTCCGAGAGAGGGCGCCGGAATTGCTCGGGAACGGTGCTCTGGTCGACCGGGAAGATTTCGATCCGGCGGCCGTGTCCGTTGTTGTCGAGAATTCTTTTCAACGCGCCCGAGCGGACGATGTTCTGACGGCGTCTGTTCCAGTAAGCGGCGTCGACGGCTTTCAGTTTGGCGGCGGAGGGGGTGGTCCCCCGCTCCCAGGAGCGCAGCAGGCGGCGGCTGACGCCTTGGGCGGCGAGTTCGGCGCGGCCGGCGGGGTTGTCGAGGTAGCGGAGGCGGGCTTTGAGGCCGCGTGTGGTGGTGACAGGTGAGGTGATGCCTCCGGCGCGGGCGATGCGGTCGATCTCGGCGTGGAGGGCTCCGGCTCCGCGCTTTCCGCGGGCGTTGTGCTTCTGCCATTCTCCCCACCGGTCGGCTGCTTCGCTCATGCTTCGTCCTTTCCGAGGGTGTATGTGTACTTCGGCTTGACCTGTGAGAGTTCGCGGCCGTATGCAAAAACTGAATACCAATCACCGGCGATGTGGAGTTCGTCGGTTCCGGACATTTCGACGACCGTGAGCCCGGCGGTGTGTGCCTTATACGCCTTCATCCATAGGTTAGCAAATGCCTGGGAGCGGATGATGTGCATCCAGTCAGGTCGGCGGATATCGCGGTTCGCGGTGGATTCTCCGATGGTGGAGACGAATTTGGAGTACATGGCTTTGACGTAATGGAGTGTCAGGTCGTCACCGGTGTTGATCGCGGTCCTTCGGGTGTCCGTGAGGGCTCGGCGCATTTTCTCCAGCAGTCCTTCGCTGGCTCCGGAGGTCCATGACTCGTGGATCACGGGCATCTCGCACAGGCCCTGCCGGGCGCACCGCAGGAGGAGCCGGAGGGTGGGTTCGGTGATCCAGAGAGGGCCGGGTTCCTGGCGGGCGCCGAGGGGCGAGGGTAGATCCGTGTGGGTCCATGGGGGTGGGGTGACGTGGTGGACTCCGGCGCGCTTGGGGTCGTGGGTGCCGGTGTCGGTGTGTGTCAGCCGGCCGATGGGGAGCCAGGTTTTGAGGGCTGCGAGGTAGGCGCCGTTGATGTCGAGGCTGGTAACGTCGAGGTGGATGTGTCCGGCGCGGGCTGCTTGGTGCAGTTCGGCGGAGCGCCATTTGGGGCGGCCTTCCCAGATCTGGTCGGCGCCTTTCTGGGAGCGCTTCTGGAGGATCTCCTGGGTCGGGGGGAATTCGGTGTGCTCGTATCGGCCGCCGACGCGGGAGGCGGCGAACAGGGCCATGACGTCGGGGATGGCTTGTTTGGTGAGGGCGGCGCGGGTGGCTTCGATGTCGCCGTCCGTGGCGGCGAGGTGTTTGTCGACGGTGGTGCGGATGAGGTCGGTCAGCGGGCCGGCTGGTGGCGGGTGGTGGGGCACGTTCTGGTGGGTGTGGGTGTCCTTGGCCGGTTCCGGGTGGGTCGGTGTGGGGGCGGTGGGGTCCGTTGTGGTGGGTGGTGGGGCTTGTGGGGTGTCGGTCAGGGGGATTCCGGTCTGGGGTTCGGTGCGGTCGGCGGGGAGTCTGGCGGCGGCGTGGGTGGGTCCGGCCAGGAGGTCGAGGACCGGGATGCCCCAGTGGTTGGAGAGGGCGTCGGCGTCGTCCAGGGTCCATGCTGTTCTGCCGGCCTGTTTCCGGCTGATCTGGAGCTGGCTGAGGCCGGTGCCGGCTCCGACGTCGGCTTGGCGTTCGCGGGTGAGCTGCATGATCGCGGCCACCGTGAGTCTGAGGGTGTCCTCGGTGCTCATCGTCATGGGTGAAGCCTACTCACGGCGTAGTCATTTTTTGCATACGGCACTCGTTTTATGCATGTTTCGCTGATTCTCTGATACCGGGGGCATGCGCGCGCTGCGGGAAGTGGCCAGCGGTCACCCCTGGTTGTCGCCTCGGCGTTGCCGGGCGCGTTCGAACTCGGCGGCGTCCGGTATCCAGGGGCTGTGGTGGTCGAGTGCGGCGCAGCCGCCGCGGATGAAGGTGCTGACCAGGTTCCGGTACCCGCTGATTCCGTCGACCAGGCTGTACTCGACCCGGTACTGGGGGTCCGACCCGGCTTCGCCTTGGTGGAGTGTCGTGATCCGGGCGATGGAGTCCGCGTAGAAGTGGAGCTGGATGCCTTCGCCCATTGTCTCGTCCTCGATGGTGAAGACTTCGTTGTCCGGGGCAGAGCGGTCGGCGACGAATTCCCAGAATTCCGCGGTGGCGGTGCGGGGGTGGGTCTGGAGCCACTTCTTCTCGGCGCCCTGGTCGTCGGTGAAGGACAGGGCTGTCTTCCTGGCGTTTCCGCCGGGGCCGGTGTGGTGGACGGCAGTGGATTCGTCGTCGTCGATGGGTGTGTTCCTGGAGCGGTCCGCGGCTTCCGAGCACATCAGGAAGCTCACGGTGCGTACCGTGTCGTCGGCGAGCCCGGGGTGTGCGCGGCGCAGGGCTGTGTCGGTCGTCGTCGCCATCCGGTCCCAGTCGCGTTTGTCCGTGGCGCGCTTTCCGCGTCGCGGGTCGAGGCCGATCCGCATTCCGGCGCATGCGTGTTCCGCGGTGGTGATGACGCGCTCGACGTCGGGCAGCAGTGCGGGGTCGACGGCGTCGGGTGTCCGCTGGGGGATTGTCGCGCCGTGCAGGTACTGGCCGGTGTATTTGAGGATGGCGGTGTCGAGTGGGCGGAGTGCTGTTCCGCGTTCGGCTCGTCGGCGGTTCGCGTGGTACTGCTGGGCTCGTTTCGGGTTGGGTGTTTCTGTCGCCTGGCGCATCGCCGCGCAGAGCCGGCCGCGCTCCAGCAGGTCGGTGTCGGCCCCGTGGGCGATGAGCTGTCCTCTGTCCCATGGGATGTGCTGGAAGTGCGCGTCGACGTCCGCGGGCGCGGAGAGGAGGATCGGGTCCAGGAGTGCGGTGGCGGCGTTCTCGTCGAGGGTGCCCCGGGTTCCGGCGGCGTCGCACAGGGGGAGGACCGCGCTCCACAGGAGCAGGTGTCTGGCGAGGTTGTCGCGGATCACCGCGAGGTGGGCTTCTCCGATCGGGAAGGTGAATGTGCGAGGGGAGTGGTTGGCGTCGGCTCCGGCGCCGAGGGTGAGTCTGAGTTCTCCGTCCTCGCGGATGACGTTCGGTATCCATCCGCTCTGGCGTGTGAAAACGGTGTCTGGTGTGGGGTTGGTCTTTCGCATCGGACGAGGGTAGCGAGTTCCGTATGCGCCGCTCGGGTGTGCGGCCGTGCCGAGGGCGTGCGGTCGTGTGCCGGGGGCCCGGCTGTCCGTCTCGGCCCTGGTCGGCGGTGATGTGCCGGTCGTCGTCCAGTCCGTGTCTCCTCATGTCGTGGTGGGCTTCGTGGGTGTTCGGGTGGGTGTTCCACCGGGCCGGGGCATCCGCGATCATGAGGCATGCTTTCGGATGACTGGCACCTCACTGACGATGTCGACGGTTTCCTCGACCGGGCCGGGGACTTTCTGCGCTCGCGTCCGGCTCTGCACAACACGCCGCTGACGGACATCGAGAAACTGCGCATGCGCAGGCCGGACGCGCAGGGTCCGGTCACTGCCGTGCTCGGCCGGCTGGAGACCGGAGGCGAGGTGCGTGCCGTCTTCTATCTGACGTCACGCGGCCGTCTGGGTCTCACTTCTCTCTCCGCCGGACAGGCGGATGTGCTCGCCGCGTGCCTCGCGGGCGTCGGCCACTCCCCCGCCCTTGTCATCGCGGATCTTGACACCGCCGCGGCTTTCGCCGATTCCTGGCAGCGGCACACCGGGGCGGTGGCGGTTCCGTTCTGGCGGACGCATCTGTACCGTCTGGGCACGCTCATTGCGCCGCGGCCCCGTCCGGAGGGCCGGGGGCGTCCGGCGGGTGGGGCGGATCGTGGGCAGGTGGTGCGCTGGTGCCGTGAGTTCTGTGTGGATGTGGGGGAGCAGTCGTCGATCGATCTGATCGATGCCGGGTCCTGGGAGCATTCGCGTTTCGGGGACCGGCGTTTCACCTTGTGGGAGGCTCCGGACGGTGTGCCGGTGTCGATGGCGGCGGCGACTTCGGTCGTCGGCGGGATGGTCAGGATTGATCCTGTCTATACCCCGGCCGGTTTCCGGGGGCGCGGCTTCGCCGGGGCTGTGACGGCGGAGGCGAGCAGGGCCGCGCTGGGGGCGGGGGCGACGGATGTGGTCCTGTTCACCGATCCGGGCAATGCCACGAGCAACGCGCTGTATCAGCGTCTGGGGTTTGTGCGTGTCGGTGAGTTCGCCGGGTACAGGTTTTCCCGGGGTGCGGTGGATGCGGGGTAGGGGTGTGCGCGGTGTGCCGTGTGGCGGGTGTGTCCGCGTGCGGGCGCCGTGTCGGTCTGGGTGGGGGTGAGCCGGTGTTGCGCCGGTGGTCGGTTCGGGGGTTTCCGGGAGGGGCGCCGTGTGCGGGGCCCCTCCCCTGCCGTGCGGTGGTGGGTCAGAGGGTCGATTTGTACAGGAGCCGGTTCGGGGTGCCGGTGGTGTTGCCGCGGATCGCGTTGGCGGTGCTGTTGTTGATGATCCAGTTGTTGACGGTGGGGCTGGGGGCGTCTCCGTGGGTGGCCTTGTAGAGCGCTGCCACGCCCGCGACGTGGGGTGCGGCCATTGATGTGCCGTTCATGGTGGTGGTACCGCCGCCGGAGCGGGTCGAGAGGATGTTCACGCCGGGGCCGTAGAGGTCGACGCACTGTCCGTAGTTGCTGAAGCCCGCTTTGTTGTCGCTGGAGTCGGAGGCGGCGATGGACAGGGCGCCGGCCGCGCTCGCGGGGGAGTAGCCGCAGGCGTCGCGGTTGTTGTTGCCCGCGGCGACGGTGGTGTGGACGCCGGAGCCGGCGAGGGCGGTGGCGGCGTTGTTGAGGGCGGCCGAGTAGCCGCCGCCGAGGGAGGCGTTGGCGACGGCGGGTTTGACGGCGTTCTGCCGGACCCAGTCGAATCCGGCGATGATGGCGGAGAAGGAGCCTGAGCCCTGGCAGTCGAGGACGCGTACGCCGCGCAGCTGGACGCCCTTGGCGACGCCGTGGGTTGTGCCGCCCACGGTGCCGGCGACGTGGGTGCCGTGTCCGTTGCAGTCCGCGCCGTTGCCGCCGAAGGCGTCGAAGACGTTGCGGGCCCGGCCGCCGAAGTCGGGGTGGCTGGTGTAGATGCCCGAGTCGATGATGTAGGCGGTGACGCCGGAGCCGTTGCGGGTGTAGGTGTAGGTGGTGCTGCGTCCGCTGCGCTGGTCTATTCGGTCCAGGCCCCAGGGGGCGTTGTTCTGGGTGGCGGTGGGGAGGGCTTTCTGGTCTTCCTCGATGGAGGCGACCCGGGGGTCGGCGCGCAGGTGTGTGAGGCGGGTGGGGGTGAGGTCGGCGGCGAAGCCGTTGAGGACCGCGTCGTACACGTAGTCGGTTCGCAGGGATTTCGACTTGGCGAAGGCGGCTGGGTCGGTTCCCTTGGTGAGGGTGACGATGTACTGGCCCTTGATCTCGGCGGTGGTGGGGGCTTCGGTGACGGTGATGAGCGGGGCGGGTTCGGGGGCGGGGGCGGCGGAGCCGGTGGAGGGGAGGAGGGCGAGCGGGACGGCGAGGCCGAGTGCGCCGATGGTGAGGCGGGTTGTGCGCATGAGGGGGGCTGTCACCTTTCGTGGTCCGGCCGTGCGGTGCCGGAGGGGACGGTGTGGGGGTGCGCGTTCGCGGGCGCGGGGGCTCGGGGAACGGCGCGGGTGCACGGGGTGCGCGGTGACGAGGAGTACCGGGCGGGGTTCGTGTCCGTCCTTGGCGGGAGGACGGCCGGTGTGCCCCGGGTTCCGGATGGCCGTGGGCGGGGTCGCCGCTCGTGTGGTCTCCGTGTCGACCGGATGTGGCGACAACATAGCCAGGTGGGGCGGGAGTTGACCACGGCCGAAAGGGGCGTGACCGATTGTGGCCACGGGGGCCGGTGGGTCGGTGGGAACCATGGTCAATCCGGTCGGCCGGGCCTATGGTCGGGGCATGCCTGCCGAGGAACCGTACGGGGACGACGCCGGTCCCGGGCGGGTCGAGGCCGCGGCGGGGGCGGCGTACCGGCGGCTGGGCGGTGTCGGGGAGGCTCTGGACGGGTTGTCGGGGGAGGTGCGGGAGTGGCTCGGCGCGCGGCGGCTGGTCGATGGTGAGCGGCGGCATGTCAACTCTCCCGAGCGTGCGCTGCACGAGTTGGTGGCCGATCAGCGGCGCGGGCTCGGCGAGTTGTCCCGGGGGCTGGCGGCGCTTCATGACGTTCTGCGGCTGATGCCGGGGCTGGTGCCCACCGGGCGGGAGGTGGTGGAGGCCGAGTTCTTCGCCGAGCGGGCGCGGCTGGAGGAGCGGATGGATGATCTGGACACGCTGTGCCGGGCTGAGATCCTTGGTATGCGTGGTTCTTTTCCGGATGCCGGGGCGCTGGAGAGGAGTCTGGGTGAGGATCTTGCCATGCTGGCGCGGGGTGTGGAGATCCGGTTGCTGGTGTCGACCCGGGCGGCGCGTCTTCCCGGGGCGGGGCGGTATCTCTCCCGGATGCGGGAGCGGGGGGCGCGGATTCGGCTGGCGCCGGCTGTGCCGCTGCATCTGAATGTGGTTGACCGGGCGGTGACTGTTCTGGCGCTCGGTCCTGCCGGGGGGCGGGTGGAGCCTGCTGAGGACGTCGTCCTGCACAGTCCGCGGCTCGCTCTGTGCTTTGCTCTGGTCTTCGAGCATCACTGGGGTACTGGTCTGTACTGGGAGGCGGACCGGGCTGAGGAGTGGACTCCGAGGGAGCGGGAGGTGCTCGCTCTGCTCGCGGCGGGTGCGAAGGACGAGGCGATCGCTCGGCGTCTTGGCTGTTCCGAACGGACTCTGCGGCGGCTTCTGTCCGGTCTGGTGGGTCGGCTCGGAGGGGGGAGCCGGTTTGCGGCGGGGGTGCGTGCGGCTCGGCTGGGGCTGTTGGACGGGCCCTGAGCCGGTGGGGGCGGTTCCGTTCGCGCGCTGGGTGTGCGGTCCGCTGGGCCGGGGGGGGGTCTTGTTCAGGTGGGGTGGCGGGGTGCGGGTGGGTGCCGTGTGGCGAGGGCCTGAAGGGAGTGGACGCCGGTGAAGTGCGCGACCCGCCAGTCCCCGCCGAGTGTGCTGAAGTTGGTGACGGGCATGCCGGGGCCGCCGTCGGGCGGGCCCACGGTGTGGGCGCCGATGATGGGCATTCCGTGTCCCAGGTCGGCCGCTGTCTCCTGTGCGGGCGTGGCCTGGACCATGAGGTGGGGGACGGCCATGCTGATGGCGGCGACGAGCAGTCCCAGGCCCAGGGCCCAGGCCAGTGCGGGGGGGCGATCCGTTCGCGGAGCAGCAGGATCACGGTCATGAGGCCCATCAGGACCAGTACCAGGGAGGCCAGCAGTATGAATACGATCCTGGTGCCGGTGGTGGCGTGGTGAAGTTGAAGTGGCTGGTGGTTCCTTCCGCTGCGGCCCATGAGGCGCCCGTGCCCTCGACGGCTGTGCAGATGACCGCTGTCCAGGACATCAGTCGTACCAGGCGGCGGTGAGCGGCCGTCCGGCCGTCGTTGCCTTCTGCACCAGGGCCCATGGCCCGGACGTTGCCACCAGCGCTCCGCCGTCTCTCGCCGATCGGGTCCCTTGGGGCGCATGGTCCCGGCGGGAGGCGGCTGCGGGTGTGCGACTGGCGGGTGGGGTCACCCGGCCGGTGGGCGGGGTGACCCCAGCCGGCCCATCCGGGTGCGGGGGGAGTTGGTGTGGTGTTGTGTCCGGTCGTGAGTCGGCGGCTGGTGGTCGATGCCGGTGTTTCCGGGGAGGTTCGGTCCGGTGTGCCGGGGCGCCGGGAGCGGTGCGGGGTTCCCGGTGGCTTTTCTGTGGGGGTTCGTCCGTTCCGGGCTGGTCACCGTTGCTCCCGGTGGCCTGTGGTCGTTGGTCGGCCAGGGGGCGCGCAACGGTGCGGCGTCCCCGGTGACGGAAAGTGAGATGGTTCCATGACCAAGCGTGTGATGACTTTGCTGGGGGCTGTGGCCTGCGCGTTTCTGTTGTCGGCCGCGGTGCCGGCCGCCTCGGCGGAGGGCTTCCTCATCGTTGACCGTGATGTGCACGCGAATCCGTCCGGCTGTCTGCTGGTCGGCGATGCCCCGGATTTCCTGGAGATCACCAACCAGACCACCCGAACCGTGGTCGCTCACCTCGGCAGTGACTGCACCGGCGCGGTGACGGCTGTCCTCGCGCCCGGTGCCACGGGAGTCTTCTGGGCGGCGAGCATCTCTGTCGAGGATGCCGTCTGAGCGGAGTGAGACCGTGCGCCCCGTCCGCCGGTGGGGCGGGGCGCGGGCCCGGCCCCCGCCGGCGGGGGCCGGGCGGGGGGGGGGGGGGCGGGGGGCCCCGCGGGGGGGAGGTTGGGGGTCGCGCCCACGAG
>NZ_JBEOYB010000135.1:0-9397 GCF_040296845.1 Streptomyces sp. NPDC001985 | reverse complement strand
CTACGACATCCGCACCGCCGCCGTCGCCCGCTCCGTCCCCTGCCTCACCACCGTCCAAGCCCTCGCCGCCGCCGTCCAAGGCATCGACGCACTCAGCTGCGGAGAGGAGAGCGTCCGCTCGCTCCAGGAGCACGCGGAGCACCTCACCGCCACCCGCTGAACCTCCGGACCGCTCAGTTGACCGTGGTCGGCACCGAGGTGTCGATGGCCAGCGAGACGGCGAGCATCCCGAGCACCGCGCCCATGGCGTACCGCTGGACCCGGAGCCAGGAGGGACGGCGGGCGAGGAAGACGGCGATGGTCCCGGCGGCGATCACGATCGTCAGATTGACCACGACGCTCACCACGATCTGGATGCTGCCGAGCACAAAGCCCTGGAAGAGGACATGGCCCTCGTCCAGATCGACGAATTGCGGGATCAGCGAGATGTACATGATGGCGATCTTCGGATTGAGCAGATTCGTCATCAGGCCCATCATGAACAGCTTGCGCGGGGAGTCGTGCGGAATGTCCTCGGGGGCGAAGACGGAGAGCCCGCCCGGCTTCAGGGCGTTCCACGCCAGATAGGCGAGATAGGCCGCACCCGCCAGCTTGATCACGATGTACAGCTCGGGCACGGCGATGAAGACGACCGACAGGCCCAGATTGGTGGCCAGCAGATAGACCATGAAGCCGACGGCGACCCCGCCGAGGGAGATGATCCCGGCCCGCCGGCCCTGGGTGATGCTCCGGGAGACTATGTAGATCATGTTGGGGCCGGGGGTGAGCACCATCCCCAGGGCCACCGTCACCACACCGAGCACCGCGCCCAGCTCGATCATGACGACCTCTCTTTCTCTCTCCGTGGCCCGGACCCCGGCGCCGTGTTCCCGCCGGCCCGGCGGCCGGCGCGCAACACCTCGCAGAGGTCGTGCACGATGTCGTGGAGCAGATGGCGGGTGAAGAAGTCGACCGTGAGCCGCGCGCCGGGAAAGCGGGTGTCGCCCCGGTCCCAGTCGTCGCCGGTGAGCCGCTCCAGACGGCGGGCCAGCTCCTCGGCCGCCCGCCCCAGCTCCTCGGCGGCGCGCCCGGGGTCCTCGTCGCGGTAGAGCACCGGGAACTCGGCGGGGGCCGCGGCCGGTTCGCCGGCGCCGGGGGCCGCCGCGGACGGGCCCAGCACGGCGTCGAGCCGCTGGTGGAAGAGGAGGCACATGTCCCGCACATGGCAGCCGTGCTCCAGCGGGGACCAGGAGAGGGCGCCGACGCGCTGCCCGGTGGTGTCCGGGTCGGTCAGCACCTGCTGCCAGCGGGCGGCGGACTCCCGGAGCAGCCCCGCCGCCTCGGGCCGGGAGAACGCCCGGGAGCCGAAATTGCACCGACCGCACCGGGGCGGTGGGAAGACGGGCCAATCACCTTGCGCGGGCGGTGTCGGGTCCATCGGGCCACGGGTTCCTTCCTCGCGGTTGCACACCCTTGCCGTGCTTGACCGGTGCGGTGTCCCCACCCGGCCGGTCCGTGCTGATCGGAGCAATTCCGAGTGTAGGTCGCGCATTACACCGGTGCAATCTCTCCCATTGACCTCGGTGCAATCAAGTGCTTAGGGTGCGGGAGGGGGAAGGTTCACCGGGCGGGCCCCGACCGGCCCGGGAACGGACCCGGCCGGGCCGCCCGGACCCCGGCGGAGAGGAGAGCGCGGTGAAGGACTACCAGCGGGTCGCCGACGCGGTGGGCGCGGAGATCACGGCGGGGCGGCTGAGACCGGGCGACCGGCTCCCCCCGCAGCGCGAGTTCGCCCGCCGCCACGGCATCGCCAACTCCACCGCCACCCGCGTCTACCAGGAGCTGGCCCGCCGGGGGCTGACCGTCGGCGAGGTGGGCCGGGGCACCTTCGTCCGGGCCGTGCCCCGCCCGACGGCCCCCGCGCTCACCGAACCCGGTGACACCCGCGTCGACCTGGAGCTGAACTACCCGGTGGTGCCCGAGCAGGCCGGGCTGCTGGCCGCCGGGATCGGCGGGCTGCTCCGCCCCGATGTCCTGGAGCCGGTGCTGCGCCCGGTGGGCGCGGCCGGCACCCCCGCCGCCCGGGACTCGGCGGCGGATCTGCTGACGCGCGGCGGCTGGCGCCCCGACCCCGCCCGTATCCTCTTCGCCGGGAACGGCCGGCAGGCCATCTCCGCCGTCATCGGCGCGCTGGTGCCGCCCGGTGCCCGCCTCGGCACCGAGGAGCTGACCTACCCCGTGCTGAAGGCCATCACCTCCCGGCTCGGCGTCACCCTCGTCCCCCTCGCGATGGACGCGTCGGGGCTGATCCCCGAGGCGGTCGAGGAGGCCCACCGCAAGGCCCCGCTGCACGCCGTCTACGTCCAGCCGACCCTGCACAACCCGCTCTCGCTCACCATGCCCGGAGCCCGGCTGGAGCGGCTCGCCGAGGTGCTGCTGCGGCTCGGGATCACGGCGGTGGAGGACACCATCTGGGCCTTCCTCCGGGACGATCTGCCGCCGCTGGCCGCCCTCGCGCCCGAGCGGACCGTCCTCGTCGACAGCCTCTCCAAGCGGCTCGCCCCCGGTCTGACCCTCGGCTACACGGTGGCGCCCGCCGCCGTCCTCAGCTCGCTCGCCACGGCGCTGCGCTCGGGCGGCTGGACCCCCATGCGGTTCACGCTGGAGGCGGCCCGCCAGTGGCAGGCCGACGGCACGGTGCGGAAGCTGGTGCGGGCCAAGCAGCGGGAGGCGTCGGTACGGCAGGAGATCGCCGCCCGCCACCTGGGCCGGTTCGCGGTGCGGGGCGACCCCCACTCGTACTACTGCTGGTGGGAGCTGCCCCGCCCCTGGCGCGCCGACACCTTCGTCGCCGCCGCCGCGCGGCACGGCATCGGGGTCACCCCGGCGGCGGCCTTCGCCATCGGCCGCAGCCATGCCCCCAACGCCGTCCGGCTCGGCCTCGCCTCGCCCCGGCCCGATGTCCTGTCACAGGCGCTCGCCACGCTCGCCGACCTGGCCAGGACTGCCCCGGACGACCTCGTCACCGACTGACACCACCCCCAGCCGGCGCACCAGCGGGGTGGTCATCCCGGTGGTGACCAGGGCCATCACCACCATCAGCGAGAACAGCTCGCCGTCCAGGAGACCGAGGTCGAGACCGGCCCCGAGCACCACCAGCTCGGTGATGCCCCGGGTGTTCATCAGCGCCCCCATGGCGGTGGACTGCCGGGTGTCGAAGCCCTGCGTGTACGCACCGGCGAAGCCGCCGGCGAACTTTCCGGCGATGGCCACCAGCAGGATCAGCGCCAGGTCGATCAGATCGCCGCCGTCGAAGTCCGACAGATCGACGCGCAGCCCCGCGAGGACGAAGTACACCGGCAGCAGCACCGCCGAGCCGATGCCCGCCGTCGCGCGCACCGCCTGCCCGGCCAGCGGGCCCTCGCGGGGCATCACCACCCCGAAGAGAAACGCGCCGAAGATGAAGTGGAAGCCCATCCACTCGGTCGCCGCACAGCACAGCAGCAGCCCGCCGAAGACGACGATCAGCGGCGTTCCGCTGTCCTGGCCGGCCCTTCCGGTGCCCGCCCGGCCGTCCCCCGCCCGGCCGTCCCCCGCCCGGAAGAGCCCGGGCCGGCGCAGCAGCGGGCCGGCCACCAGCAGCATCCCGGCGGCGAAGGGCACGATCAGCAGCGACTGCCAGACCGGCACCTCCTGTGCCCCGCCGGTCATGGCGACGGCCAGGGCCAGCAGCGCCCAGCACAGCACATCGCCGACCGCCGCGCTCGCCAGCGCCGTGGAGCCCAGCGGGGTCCGCTGGAGGCGCAGATCGATCAGGATTCTGGCCAGCACGGGGAAGGCGGTCACCGACATCGCCACGCCCAGGAAGAGCAGAAAGCCGCCCCGGTCGGACGGGGTGTGGTCGCGCAGCAGGAACAGACCGAGCGGGAGCGAGAGGACGAACGGCACGGTCACCGCCCCGATCACCACCCCGGCCACCCGGCGCCCGCCGCCCCGGAGCACCCGGGCGTCGATCTCCATGCCGACGGTGAACATCAGCAGGGCGAGCCCCAGATTGCCCAGCGCGTGCAGCGCCGGGAGGAGGGCGCCGGGGAAGAGCGCCCCGGCGACCCCCGCCCCGAGCAGCGTCGGGCCGAGGAGGACCCCGACCAGGATCTCGCCGATGACCGGTGGCTGCCCGAGTCTTCGGCACAGCCGGTGCAGCAGGCCGACCAGGACCAGGATCAGCGCCAGGTCGGCGAAGAGCAGCAGGACATGATGGGACGTCACCGGAGGACCTCCGCGTCCTCGTCCTCGCCGGCGCCCTCACCCCGGGCGCCTTCCCCGCCCGCGGGGCCCTCCGCCCGGCTCACAGGTCGAGGGAGTTGGCGATGATCGACTTCATGATCTCGCTGGAGCCGCCGAAGATGCGGTTGACCCGGGCGTCGGTCCAGGACCTGGCGATGGGGTACTCGTGGAGATAGCCGTACCCGCCGTGCAGCTGGAGGCAGCGGTCCACCACCCGGCCCTGTGTCTCGGTGCAGAAGAGCTTGACGACGGCCGCCTCGGCCGCGTCGAGCTCGCCGCGCACATGGGCCAGCAGGGACTGGTCCAGCAGCGCCCGCCCGGCCCGCAGTTCCGCGGCCGACTCGGCGAGGACGAACTTGGTGTTCTGGAAGTCGCTCAGCCTGTTGCCGAAGGCGGTGCGCTCCCTGACGTACCCGATGGTGCGCTCCAGCGCGGCCTCCGCGCCGGACTGCGCCGCCACCGCGATGGAGAGGCGCTCCTGCGGCAGGTTCGACGTCAGATAGTCGAAGGCGCGGCCCTCGGCCCCGAGCCGGTCGGCGACGGGAACCCGCAGATCGTCGAAGAACAGCTCACAGGTGTCCTGGGTGCTCTGCCCGATCTTCTTCAGATTGCCGCCCCGGCTGAATCCGCCGGCGGTCGTCTCGACCATCAGCAGGGTCAGTCCGCCGTACCGCTGCTTGGGATCGGTGCGCACGGCGGTGATGACGAGATCGGCGTGGGTGCCGTTGCTGATGAAGGTCTTGGACCCGTTGACCACGTAGTGGTCGCCGTCGCGGACGGCGGACGTGGTGATGCCGGAGATGTCGGAGCCGGTGCCCGGCTCCGACATGGCGATGGCCGTGACCAGCTCGCCGCCGACCATCCCGGGCAGCCAGCGGCGCCGCTGCTCATCGGTGGCATACCGCAGCAGATAGGGCAGAACAACATCGTTCTGGACGCGTAATCCGCCGTACGAGATGCCGAGAGCCTCCATTTCCTCGGTGAGCACCGCGTTGAACCGGAAGTCGTCGGAGCCCGGACCCTCGTACTCCTGGGGCGCCTGGAAGCAGAGCAGCCCCAGGTCGCCGGCTCTGCGCCAGAAGTCGCGCGGCGCCGTGCCGGCCTCGATCCACTCGTCGTACACCGGCGCGGCCTCTTTGGTGAGAAAGGCCCGGACGGTCTGCCGGAAGTCCTCGTGCTCCTGCTCGTAGACACTGCTCTGCACGGTGGTCGTCCTCTCTCAGCCGTGGTTGGGGAGCACCCAGGACAGTCCGTCGCCGGAGGAGACGAGACCGCCGTCGAGGTCCGCCGTCTCGGGGCCCGCGTCCTCGCCGAGCAGGGCGCGCGCCTGGACATGGGCGCCCTCCCGCATGACGTCGGCGACGATCGGGGCGTGGAAGAGGCCGCCGCGCGAACCCCCGGTGCCCCCGGTCGCGGCGCCCGCGCCGTGCACGGCCCGGGACAGCTCGCACGAGCTGCTGGCGAGCCGGTCACCGGCCTCGATCAGATCCCGCTCGCCGGAGGAGACCCCGCCCACCAGGTCGACGAAGGCCTCCAGGTCGGACTTGGGGTAGGCGGTGACCTGCTTGGCCTGCCAGAAATAGGACTGCTCGTCGACATGGAGGGAGTAGAAGGAGATCAGGAACTCGTAGAAGACGGCGTACTCCTTGCGGTAGCGCCGCTCGAACTCCTCGAACGCCTGCTCCTCCGGGACGGTGCCGGCCAGGCTGCTGTTGATCGAACGGGCCGCGAGCATCGCGCCGTAGGTGGCCAGGTGCACCCCGGAGGAGAACACCGGGTCGACGAAACAGGCGGCGTCCCCGGTGAGCACCATGCCGGGCTTCCAGAAGCTGCTGTTGATGTACGACCAGTCCTTGCGGACCCGGACCTGCCCGTACGGTCCCGTGGTGACCCGGGTGGCCTCCGACAGATGGTCCTTGATCAGATCGCAGTCGTCGATGAGCCCGAGCAGCGCCTGCTCCGGGTCGCCCTGGACACGGTCGGCCCATTCGCGGTTGACGACCGCGCCGACGCTGGTGAGCGTGGGGCTCAGCGGGATGTACCAGAACCAGCCGCTGTCGAAGGCGGCGCAGAGGATATTGCCCGAGTTGGGCTCGGGCAGCCGCTTGCCGCCCTCGAAGTAGCCGAAGACGGCGAGGTTCCGGAAGAAGTCGGAGTACGCGCGGGTGCCGCCGACCGCCTTGTGCAGCCGGCCGGTGTTGCCGGAGCTGTCCACGACATAGCGGGCGTGGACGGTGCGCTCCCGGCCCTCGTCGTCGCGGTAGTGGACCCCGGTGACCCGGCCGTTCTCCTCGATCACCCTGAGGACCGCGCACCTCTCCCGCACCTCGACGCCGTTGAAGCGGGCGTTGTCCAGCAGGATCTGATCGAACTTCATCCGCTCGACCTGGTAGGCGTGCGAGGTGGGACCCGCCATCTTCGGCGAGACCGCGAAGGCGAACTGCCAGGGCTCCGGGTTGGAGCCCCAGCGGAAGGTGCCGCCCCGCTTGACCGTGAACCCGGCCTTCGCCACCTCGTCGGCGACACCGAGCAGACCGCAGATGCCGTGCACGGTCGCCGGGAGCAGCGACTCGCCGATCTGGTAGCGCGGAAACGTCTCCTTCTCCAGCAGGAGCACCCGATGCCCCTTCTTGGCCACCAGGGTGGACAGCGTCGATCCGCTGGGACCGCCGCCGACGACCACGACATCGAACTCTTCACTGGGCATGACGAACTCCCTCATAAGGCTTGCTGGTTCGCTGATGGTTCCCGCCGGGCGGGGGCGGGTCGCGCCCCCGCCCGGGGGTGGTCAGACCTCGGTGGCGGACATGCGGTGGGACACCGTCGGACCGATCCGGGCGAGCACATCGGCACGGCCGATGTCCCGGTGCGCGCAGCCCAGCTCATGGGTGATCACCGCGCCGTCGATGTACGGCCGCCACAGGGCCCCGGTCCCGGTGGTGGCCCCGGGGTCCGTGTCCGACACGGCCTCGAAGACCAGGGCGTCCCCCTTGAACACCCGGGGCAGGGCGGTCCGCATGAGCGCGCGGTGGCGCTCGGCCGCCGCCGCGACCGCCCGCCGGGTGGGGGCGTCGAGGACGGCCGCGGTCTCCTCGTCGAGCACCTCCGGATCGGCGGCGCCGGCGCGGTGGGCGGCCAGGGCGGCGGGGCCCGGATAGGCGTCCAGCAGGACGAGGGTGGCCACGCGCTCGCCCTCCTCCTGGAGCAGCGCCGCCATCTCATGGGCGATCGTGCCGCCGAAGGACCAGCCCAGCAGGTGGTACGGGCCCTGCGGCTGAACGGCCCGCACCTCGGCCAGATACCGGGCCGCCGCGTCGGTGAGGCTCACGGGCGGGTGGGGGTCGGTGCCGCCGGCGCCGGTCAGGCCCGGGGCCTGGAGGCCCCAGAGCGGGATGTCCTCGCGGAGGGTGCTGAGCAGACCCGCGTAGGACCAGCTCAGCCCGGACGCCGGGTGGACGCAGAAGAGCGGGGCCCGGGTGCCCTCCCGGCGCAGCGGGAGCAGGGTGTCCAGGGGCAGTGCGGTACGCCGGGTTCCGGCCGGGTCGCCGGTCCGGCCCTCGTCGCGGTCGCGCTCGTCGAGCAGGGCGGCGACGCGGGCCGGCGTCTGGGCCTCGTACACATCGCGCAGCGGCAGGTCGGCGCCGAGGACGGTGCGGGTCCGGGCGAGGAGGGAGGTGGCGAGGAGGGAGTGGCCGCCGAGGTCGAAGAAGCCGTCATCGGGGCCGACCCCGGGCCGGCCGAGCACCTCGGCGAAGATCCGGCACAGCGCCTCCTCGCGCGCGGTGGCGGGTGCCCGGCCGGCGGCGGGGCCCGTGTAGTCGGGCGCGGGCAGGGCCGCCCGGTCGACCTTGCCGTTGCGGTTGAGCGGCAGCGCGGGCAGCGGGACCACGGCGGCGGGCACCATATGGCCCGGGAGCAGCTCCGCGAGATGGCGGCGCAGGGCCTGCGGATCGGCCGGCCCCTGATCGGCGGGCTGGAGGTCCGTGGGCTGGGCATCTCCGGTCTGGAGGCCGGTGGTCCGGAGGTCCGTGCTCTGGAGGTCCGTGCTCTGGAGGTCCGTGCTCTGGAGATCGGTGGGCTGGAGATCGGTGGGCTGGAGAGCAGTGGGCTGGAGAGCGGTGGGCTGGAGAGCAGTGGGCTGGAGAGCGGTCTGGGGGTCCGTGGTCTGGACGTACGCCACGAGGCGCTGGTCCCCCGGCCGGTCCTCCCGGACCGTCACCACCGCCTGCGCCACCGCCGGATGCCCCATCAGCACCTGCTCGATCTCACCCGGCTCGATCCGGAACCCGCGCACCTTCACCTGCTGGTCCGCCCGGCCCATGAACCACAGCTCACCGTCCTCGCCCCAGCGCACCAGGTCGCCGGTGCGGTACATCCGCGCCCCGGCCGGACCGAACGGATCGGCCACGAAACGCTCCGCCGTCAGCCCCGGCCGGTTCAGATACCCCAGCGCCAGCGCCCCACCGGAGACATACAGCTCCCCCACCACCCCCACCGGCACCCGCTCCAGAGCACCGTCCAGCACCCGCACCCGCACCCCCGCGATCGGACCCCCGATGGACGCGGCGAAGGGTCCGTCCGGGAGCGGCTCGGGCAGGGTGGTGGCGGTGACCACATGGGTCTCGGTCGGGCCGTAGTGGTTGTGCAGCCTGCGGCCGGGGACCCGTCCGCAGAAGCGGACCAGCTCCTCGCCCGCGACCAGGGCCTCGCCCGCCTGGGCGATATGGCGCAGGGCGGGCAGGGTGCGGTCCTGCCGGGCCGCGGCGGCGGCCACCGCCTCGATCACCTGGGTGGGGGCGTACAGCCGGGTGATCCGCTGCTCGTCCAGCCACCCGGCGTACCGGTCCATGTCGCCCCTGACCTCGCCGGGCGGGATCACCAGGGTGCCGCCGGAGGTCAGGGTCGCGAAGAGTTCCTGGACGGAGACATCGAAGCCGGGCGAGGTGAACTGGCCCACGCGCTCCGGGCCCTCCCCGTCACCGGCGTCCCGCTCCGCGTGCCAGCGCAGCAGATTGACGACGGCTCCGGCGGGCATCGCCACGCCTTTGGGGGTGCCCGTGGAACCCGACGTATAGATCACATACGCCACATCATCCACCGACACCGGACGAAGCCGCTCCCCGTCCTCCAC
>NZ_JBEOYB010000134.1:0-9972 GCF_040296845.1 Streptomyces sp. NPDC001985 | reverse complement strand
TCCCTGCCGCCCGCCCCCCCCCATCGCTATATATAGCCCGCGAACAACGCTTTCTAGCCTCAGGTCATCACTCGCTTCTCTCCCCGCGAGGCCCGGCGGGCCCCCTCCCCGCGCCCCGGCCCCGCCCCTCCCCGTCTCCCGGGCCGCCCTCGGCCGCCCCGCGCGGGGCGGCCCCCGCCCTCGTACCGACCGGTCCGTTCACCCAGCCGTGATTTACTGCCACGGTTTGCTGAGGTCCTTGCTTTACCTGCTTGAAACCTCAAAAGCACCTCAGATCTATGTCTGTGTGACCTTGAGCACTGCCAGAATCGCAGGGCTGCTGACGACCTACGCTCCCCTCACGAAGGCGAAAACTCCCCCCATGAGCGACCGCACCACCGTGGCCGGGACGGCCCCCACCGGGCCCCTCTCGCCGGACTCCCCCCATGTGGACGCCGGCGACGCCGGGTACAGCAAGGACCTCAAGTCCCGCCACATCAACATGATCGCGATAGGCGGGGCGATCGGCACCGGGCTCTTCCTCGGTGCGGGAGGCCGGCTCGCGGGCGCGGGACCCTCCCTGGCCATCGCCTACGCGGTCTGCGGCCTCTTCGCCTTCTTCGTCGTCCGTGCCCTCGGTGAGCTGGTCCTCTACCGCCCCTCCTCCGGCGCCTTCGTCTCCTACGCCCGTGAGTTCATGGGCGAGAAGGGCGCCTACACGGCGGGCTGGCTCTACTTCCTGAACTGGTCCACCACCTGTGTCGCCGACATCACCGCCGCCGCGACCTACGCCCACTTCTGGGCCATGTTCAGCGATATCCCGCAGTGGATTCTGGCCCTGATCGCCCTCGCCGTCGTGCTCACCGCGAACCTCATCTCGGTGAAGTACTTCGGCGAGATGGAGTTCTGGTTCGCGATCATCAAGGTCGCCGCCCTGGTCGGCTTCATGCTCATCGGCATCTTCCTGCTGGTCACCCAGAAGGAGATCGGCGGCCACACCCCCGGCTTCTCCACCATCTCCGCCAACGACGGCGTCTTCCCGCTGGGCATGCTCCCGATGCTGCTGGTGATCCAGGGCGTCGTCTTCGCGTACGCCTCGGTCGAGCTCTGCGGCGTCGCGGCGGGCGAGACCAAGAACCCCGAGAAGGTCATGCCCGGGGCGATCAACTCGATCATGTGGCGGGTGGGCATCTTCTACGTCGGCTCGGTGGCGCTGCTCGCGCTGCTGCTGCCGTACACCGCCTACTCCGGCGACGAGAGCCCCTTCGTCACCGTCATGGACAAGCTCGGCATCCCGGGCGCGGCCGGTGTGATGAACCTGGTGGTGCTCACGGCCGCGCTCTCCAGCCTGAACGCCGGCCTCTACTCCACCGCCCGCATCCTGCGCTCCATGGCGCTCGCCGGCTCCGCGCCCCGCTTCACCGGCCGGATGAACAAGGGCCAGGTGCCGTACGGCGGTGTGCTGCTGACCGCCGCCTTCGGCATGGCGGGCGTCGGACTGAACTACGTCATGCCCGGCGAGGCCTTCGAGATCGTGCTCAACCTCGCCTCCCTCGGCATCCTCGGCACCTGGGGCATGATCATGATCTGCTCCCTGCTCTTCTGGCGGCGCGCCCGCGAGGGCCGTCTCACCCGGCCCTCGTACCGGCTGCCCTGGGCCCCGTACACCCAGATCGTCACCCTGGTCTTCCTCGTCAGCGTCCTCTTCCTGATGTGGTGGGGCGGCGGCATCGGGCGTACGACGGTGACGCTGCTGCCGCTGATCGCGGCGGCCCTGGTCGGCGGCTGGTTCGTCGTACGGGGACGGGTGGAGGCGCTCGCCGCCGGGCGGCAGGGCCACGACGCCTGAGCCGGGCCTCTCCTCCCCGCCCGGGGCCCGGCTGCCCCGATCCGCCCGGAAGTGCCCCCGTACGGCCCCGTGTGTAACGTGCCTACCGGCCATCGCGGCGCGCCGCCCAGGCCCGTCACACTGGTGGCCGACCGATGTGCGAGGAAGGGCAGGTATTCGATGTCACAGCAGGTGCAAGGTGTGATCGCGCCCGGCAGGGACGAGCCGGTACGGGTGGAGACCATCGTCATCCCCGACCCCGGGCCCGGGGAGGCCGTGGTCAAGGTGCAGGCCTGCGGGGTCTGCCACACCGATCTGCACTACAAGCAGGGCGGGATCAACGACGACTTCCCGTTCCTGCTCGGCCATGAGGCGGCCGGTGTCGTCGAGTCGGTCGGCCCGGACGTCACCGATGTGGCCCCCGGCGACTTCGTCGTCCTCAACTGGCGCGCCGTCTGCGGGCGGTGCCGGGCCTGCGAGCGCGGACGCCCCTGGTACTGCTTCGACACCCACAACGCGAAGCAGCGGATGACCCTCACCGACGGCACCGAGCTGTCCCCCGCGCTCGGCATCGGCGCTTTCGCCGAGAAGACCCTCGTCGCGGCCGGCCAGTGCACCAAGGTCGACCCCGAGGTCTCTCCCGCCGTCGCGGGCCTGCTGGGCTGCGGAGTGATGGCGGGCATCGGCGCCGCGATCAACACCGGTGAGGTCGGCCGGGGCGACACCGTCGCCGTCATCGGCTGCGGCGGCGTCGGCGACGCGGCGATCGTCGGGGCCCGGCTGGCGGGCGCCGCCCGGATCATCGCGGTCGACATCGACGACCGCAAGCTGGAGACGGCGAAGAGGATGGGCGCCACCCACACCGTCAACTCCCGCTCCACCGACCCCGTGGAAGCCGTCCGCGAACTCACCGGCGGGTTCGGCGCCGATGTCGTCATCGAGGCGGTCGGCCGCCCCGAGACCTACCGGCAGGCGTTCTACGCCCGTGACCTCGCGGGCACCGTCGTCCTGGTCGGCGTCCCCACCCCCGAGATGAAGCTCGAACTGCCCCTCCTGGACGTCTTCGGCCGCGGCGGCTCGCTGAAGTCCTCCTGGTACGGCGACTGTCTGCCCTCCCGCGACTTCCCCATGCTGATCGATCTGCACCAGCAGGGCCGGATCGACCTGGGCGCCTTCGTCACCGAGACCATCGGCCTCGGCGACGTCGAGAAGGCGTTCGCCCGGATGCACGAGGGCGACGTACTCCGCTCGGTGGTGCAGCTCTGATGGCCGCACGCATCGACCGCCTCGTCACGGCGGGCACCTTCTCCCTCGACGGCGGCACCTGGGACGTCGAGAACAACGTCTGGATCGTCGGCGACGACACCGAGGCGATCGTCATCGACGCCGCACACGACGCGCCCGCCATCGAGGCGGCGCTCGACGGCCGCAGGCTGCTGGCGATCGTCTGCACCCACGCGCACAACGACCACATCGACGCGGCCCCCGCGCTCGCCGACGCCACCGGCGCGCCGATCCTGCTGCACCCCGACGATCTGCCGCTGTGGAAGCAGACCCACCCCGACCGCGCCCCCGACGGCGAACTGGCCGACGGCCAGACGCTCACCGCCGGCGGCGTCGAACTGACCGTGCTGCACACCCCCGGCCACGCGCCCGGAGCGGTCTGCCTGCA
Organism: Streptomyces sp. NPDC001985; assembly: GCF_040296845.1. Lineage (NCBI taxonomy): Bacteria > Bacillati > Actinomycetota > Actinomycetes > Kitasatosporales > Streptomycetaceae > Streptomyces > Streptomyces sp. NPDC001985. Next base: position 6,493 of record NZ_JBEOYB010000134.1, on the reverse strand, counting down.
CGCCCCCGCGCTCACCACGGTCTTCACCGGGGACACCCTCTTCCAGGGCGGCCCCGGCGCCACCGGACGCTCCTTCTCCCACTTCCCGACGATCATCGACTCGATCCGTGAGCGGCTGCTGACCCTGCCGCCGGAGACGGTGGTGCGCACCGGGCACGGCGACGGCAGCACCATCGGCGACGAGGCCCCCCACCTGGGGGAGTGGATCAAGCGCGGCCACTGAGCCGGCGGCTCACTCCCAGCGGGCGAGCCGCAGCCGGCTCTCGAACCGGCGCGGCTCGCCCGTCACCGGATCGGTGAACTCCAGCGTCCGCGCCAGCAACTGGAGCGGACGGGACCAGTCCACAGGCCCGGTCACCGGCTCCCGGACGACCGGGTACAGCGGATCGTCCAGCAGCGGCAGCCCCAGACCGTTCATATGGACCCGCAGCTGATGGGTGCGCCCGGTGGCGGGCAGCAGCCGGTACCGCCCGAGCCCGCCCCGGTGCTCCAGCAGCTCGACGCGGGTCTCGCTGTTCGGCTCCCCGGCGACCTCCCGCGCCGCCTGCACCCCGCGCTCCTTCACGATCCTGCTGCGCACGGTCACCGGGAGGGCCACCCCGGGGTCGTACGCCGCGACCGCCTCGTACTCCTTGCGCACCCGCCGCTCGCCGAACATCGTCTGGTACGCCCCCCGGTCCTGTGGCCGCACCACACAGAGCAGCAGCCCCGCCGTCAGCCGGTCCAGCCGGTGCGCGGGCTGCAACCGGGGCATCCCCAGCTCCCGGCGCAACCGCGCCACCGCCGTCTCGGTGATGTGACTGCCGCGCGGGGTGGTGGCGAGGAAGTGCGGCTTGTCCACCACCACCAGCCGCTCGTCCCGGTGGACGACCCCGATCGCGAACGGCACCCGCTCCTCGTCGGCGAAGTCCCGGTGGAACCAGAGATACCGCCCCGGCGTGTACGGATCGTCCACCCCGACGACCCCCTCCGCCCCCACCACCCGCCCCTCCCGCACCAGCCCCCCGCCGCGCTCCTCCCCGTACCGCCCCACGAAGTACTCGTACACCGTCCCCCACACCCCCGCCGCCCCGTCCGGCAGCCGAAGCCGCACGGGGTCGATGCCGTGCCGCTGGGGGAGGGGTGAATCGGGGGCCTCGCGTCTGCGTCTCACCGGCACGACTGTAGGCCCGCACCCCGGCCCGGCCGCGCCACGGGGCCGGGGCGGCGCCCTGATGTCAGTCCTCGTCGTTCTGGCTGTCGAGCCACTCGGTCGCCAGCTCGTACAGATTCCTCCTGCCGTCCGCGGTCCAGCGCGCTGGAGCCTGCACCGAGGTCGGAGCCTCGGCCCAGCCGGCTAGTTCCCAGATGCGCAGGACCAGCTTGTTGGCGGAGTACGACTGACCGTCGTAGGCCCACAGAAGTGGCTTGCCCCGGTCGTTCTGCCAGGTCGCCAGCGCTCTGAGAGAGTCGGAGGCGATCCACTCCTTCACGGCACGGGCCTCGGGAACATTGCGCGGGACATAGGTCAGCGGAGTTCCGTCCGCGAGCAGCCCGGCGTTGATCAACGTCGGCACCGTGTAGGGACGCTTGGTCCGCCGGCTGCGCTGGGCGGGCGGCTGGTAGTTCTCGGGAAGCGCCGGCACGGGTCGGCCGCCCGCCACATCGGGCAGGACGAGGCGGGCGAGTTCACGGCACTTGGTCTCGTTGGTGAAGATGCTCGTCAGGAAGGACGAGGTGCCGAACTCCGCGTCGACATGGTGGATCAGCCACGACAGCACGGATTCGGTGAGCGGGGGAACGCTGGCGAGCGCCGCCTCCGCATCGAAGGCCGGCTCGTCGATGTCATCGGTGTCGAGAAGCTGGAACACCAGATGGGAGACGAGCAGATCACCCCGCTGAGCCGTGTCCGCCGCCCGTCCGTGCAGCCGTTTGCGCTGAGTGTCGAGTGCCTCGCCCACTGCCCGGTGGATGCGTACGCTGCGCCAGATCCTGAACGCGCCGGGTATCTCGCCGAACAGCCTGGGGTACGCCCCGCCCCGGCCCCGCTCCCACAGCAGGTCCGTGTCCCGCTTGGCGCGCACGGTGAGTTCGGGGGTCCGGTGGGCACAGGCGAGCGCGATCGCCGCGTGGACCACGGAGCACCCCGACTCCGGAGCGGGATCGGCTTCTCCCCGCTTGAAGACGTAGGTCTTCCGCAGCGAGAGGTCGAAGTCCGCGCGGATCAGCACCTGGGCCGTGTCCAGGGCCACGAAATCGCGCTGGGACACATCGTTCTGTGTGTTCGTGGTCTCCGTGATCCGGGCGGCGTATCGCTCCCGGTCGGCTCCGAGGGAGATGACCTTGACGATGACATCGGCGTCGTCGACTGTCTCCGGGGAGAGCTCCCTCGCCTTGTGGATCTCGGTCACCGTCTGGGCGCCGTTGACGACGCTGGCACGCCTCAGCCGCAGCTCGACCGTTTCGTCCGGGCGCCGCCGCCCCGGCCAGGTGGGCTCGATCTCGTCGCACAGGATGATGATGCCGTTGTTCAAGTACCAGAAATTGTCGGGCTCCGTACGGAGGGTGGTCTGGATGCCGGAGTTGATCCGGGTGAGCCCCAGCGACTTGCGGATGTTCTCGTCGTAGAGGCGATCCCCGTGCTCCTCGTACCATTGTGCGACCTGTGAGGCTGCGACGGAGCCGTGGTACGCCACGAAGGGCATGTCCTTCTTATGCCATTGGGGCATGCGGACGGTGATGTCGACCGGCTCCGGAGCGCGATCGGCCTTCAGCTGCTGGAGCAGTTCGCCCGCGCCCATCAGCCGGTAGTTCAGCATCGGCCCAAGACCGTAGTGATCATCTGCCGCCCGTTTCAGGACCGCTTCCGTATCCGCGTGCAGGGGGTCGTTGCCGACGACCGCGATCACCAGGGTGATCTTGAGCCGGGTGTCGGTGAGGGCGGAGTCCAGCCGGTCGGTGAAGGGGGACAGTCTGTCGTTGAACAGATCGAACCGGCGCTGTTCCAGCAGGGTCAGACCATCGACGAACGCGCGTGCCGCATGAGTGTCGAAGCCCGCTGTCCCCGTGTCCTTCCACTTCGCCTGGACGAGCAGGACCCGGGTGCCGTCGGTCACGGCGACGGCGTCGATGCCATTGTCCCGGCTGCCGTCGATCACGGCTTCCGCGCACGTCCGGCGGTCCCAGCCGGTGATCCGCCGGACGGCGGTCGCGGCGACCGCCCGGGACAGGAACGCCCGGTCCCTCTCCGTCTCGGAATTCCGCCGCAGATCGCTCTCGTCGATGAGCCCCCGGTACCCGCGGAACAGCGCCTCGCGAATCTGGTGCAGCTCCAGCGCCGTGATCTTCGTGGCTTCCCGCTTCGTCCCGCCCACAGCCGACTCTCCACCCGTTCCCCTGGTGGCCCGGTGCTGGTCACACCGGTGCCCGGAAATGCAGAAAACCCCAGATCAACTGGGGTTCTCGCTGGTGTCCGAGGGGGGACTTGAACCCCCACGCCCGATAAAGGGCACTAGCACCTCAAGCTAGCGCGTCTGCCATTCCGCCACCCGGACAAGGTGTCTGCCGCTCGGCTTGCGCCCTTGCGACGTGGAAAACCATAGCAAACATTCAGGGGTGCCCGATCACGCCCCGGAGGGCACGGGGGCGTGATCGGGCCGCTGCCCTTGGGGGACGGGGGCGGGCGCGGGAGGATGGGTGGGAACCACCAGGAGCGACAGCGGGAGGAATCAGCGTGAGCGAGTCGAATACGGCCCGTACCGTCTCGGGCGAGGACGAGGTCGTCGACCTCTGCCGTGAGCTGATCCGGATCGACACCAGCAATTACGGGGACCACTCGGGGCCGGGGGAGCGCGTCGCCGCGGAGTACGTGGCGGAGAAGCTCGCCGAGGTCGGGCTCGAACCGAGGATCATCGAGTCGCACCAGGGGCGCGCCTCCACCGTCGCGCGGATCGAGGGGGAGGACCCCAGCCGGCCGGCGCTGCTGATCCACGGCCACACCGATGTCGTACCGGCCAACGCCGAGGACTGGACCCACCACCCCTTCTCCGGCGAGATCGCCGACGGCTGCGTCTGGGGCCGGGGCGCGGTCGACATGAAGGACATGGACGCGATGACGCTCGCCGTCGTACGGGAGCGGCTGCGCACCGGCCGCAAGCCCCCGCGCGACGTGGTGCTGGCGTTCCTCGCCGACGAGGAGGCCGGCGGGACCTACGGCGCGCGGTATCTGGTCGACAAGCACCCGGATCTCTTCGAGGGCGTCAGCGAGGCCATCGGCGAGGTCGGCGGATTCTCCTTCACCGTCAACGAGAATCTGCGGCTCTATCTGGTGGAGACCGCGCAGAAGGGCATGCACTGGATGCGGCTGACCGTGGACGGCACCGCCGGGCACGGGTCGATGACCAACAACGACAACGCGATCACCGAGCTGTGCGAGGCCGTCGGCCGGCTCGGCCGCCATCAGTGGCCGGTGCGGATGACCAAGACCGTACGGTCCTTCCTGGACGAGCTGTCCGACGCGCTCGGCACCCCGCTCGACCCGGAGGACATGGACGCCACCCTCGCCAAGCTCGGCGGGATCGCCAAGATGATCGGCGCGACCCTGCGCAACTCCGCCGCGCCCACCATGCTCGGCGCCGGATACAAGGTCAATGTCATCCCCGGACAGGCCACCGCCCATGTCGACGGCCGTTTTCTGCCGGGGTACGAGGAGGAGTTCCTCGGCGATCTCGACCGGCTGCTCGGCCCCCGGGTCAGGCGCGAGGACGTGCACGGCGACAAGGCGCTGGAGACCAGCTTCGACGGCGACCTCGTGGACGCGATGCAGGCCGCGCTGCGGGCCGAGGACCCCATCGCCCGCGCGGTCCCCTACATGCTCTCCGGGGGCACCGACGCCAAGTCCTTCGACGACCTGGGCATCCGCTGCTTCGGCTTCGCGCCGCTGAAGCTGCCGCCGGAGCTGGACTTCGCAGGAATGTTCCACGGGGTGGACGAGCGGGTTCCGGTGGACGGTCTGAAGTTCGGAGTGCGTGTGCTTGACCGGTTCCTCGACCAGTGCTGAACCGGATCGGGTGAGGACCCGGGGGTCCCGCCGAAAGGACACTCCAATAATCGTGAGTACGTACGCCACTGACTGAAAAGAGTGAAAGGTACATCGGGCTCGTAGCCCTGCTCCCCGCTCCTCGTTACAGGTGGTGCGGTCCGCGGCTGGGACCGCTTTGTCAACGAGGAGGAACAATGATCAAGAAGGTCGTCGCCGCTGCGGCAGCCACGGGTGGCCTGGTACTCGCGGGTGCGGGTGTCGCCATGGCCGACGCCGGTGCCCAGGGCGCCGCAGTCGGCTCCCCCGGTGTGATCTCCGGCAACGCCGTTCAGGTGCCCGTTCACGTCCCGGTGAACGTGTGCGGCAACACGATCGACATCGTCGGTCTGCTGAACCCTGCCTTCGGCAACACCTGCGTCAACTCTTGACGGGGTGACTCGGCCCATCGGGGTTGAGGTGTGAACCCGGCGGTCCCGGAGCGCGTCTCACGCGCTCCGGGACCGCCCCGCATTTCCGCTCCCGGGCACGGGCCCGGAAGCTTCTGAAGAAGGCAGGAAAGCTACCTATGCGACTGGTCACTCGCAAGACCATGATCACCATGGCGGCGGCGGGCGGCGCGCTCGCGCTGGGCGGCGGCTACGCCCACGCCGGCGCCGACGCCAACGGAGGAGCCTCGAACTCGCCGGGCGTCGCGTCCGGGAACTCGGTTCAGGTTCCCGTCCACGTGCCCGTCAACGCGTGCGGCAACACCGTGAACATCGTCGGTCTGCTCAACCCCGCGTTCGGCAACGAATGCGCCAACGTCTCCGGCAGCACCGCGCCCGCCGCACCGACCGCCCCGGGCGGCTCCCACGCGGGCGGCCAGCCGGGCGGGGCCCCCTCCGGGGCGCAGTCCGGCGGCGGCGCCCAGGCGAACGGGGGCGCCGCCAACTCACCCGGTGTCGGCTCCGGCAACAACGTCCAGGCCCCGGTCGACGTCCCCGTGAACGCCTGCGGCAACACGATCGACGTGGTGGGTCTGCTCAACCCGGCGTTCGGCAACGACTGCGCCAACGACTCGGCTCCCGTCCCGGTCAAGCCGCCCGTGAAGCCCACGGAGCCGCCGCAGCCGCCCACCCCGGGCAAGCCGGCTCCCCCCGAGCCGAGCGAGCCCCCCACCGTCCGGCCGCCCGGCGGCACCGACAACCACGTCCGCACCCCGGAGACCCCCGCCCACAAGGCGAACAGCTCCATCAGCAAGGCCGCGGAGCAGCCCGAGGCCCTGGACGAGCTGGCGCGGACCGGCGTCGACTCGCTCGGTCTCACCATCCCGATCGGAGCGGGCATGATGCTGGCGGGAGTGGTGCTGTACCGGCGCGCCCGCGCCCGCGCCTGAACCAGGGGCCACCCTCACCCCGGAGTGGGGGGGGGGGCCGGCGGGGCCCCCCCCCCGGCGGGGCGGCCCGGGGGCGGCACCCGGCGGCGGGTGGGGCG